>JBFFHG010000859.1:0-2554 GCA_041557055.1 Desulfosarcinaceae bacterium | reverse complement strand
TGCGGCTTTGTGCTGACACTGTTTTCAATCGGGTTGACCGGCTGTGGTCCGGCAACCTCCAATCAGGAGGGGATTGAAGTGATGTTTGACAACAATCCCCGAATTTATAATCAGGATGTCTATTATTTCGGCCAAACCATTGGCCAAGTTCTGGATCAAAAAACAGGCAACGGGTCGGTTTACCGGGTAACGGTGCGATTGGCACCCGAATATGGCAAGACTGTTGGAAGGCATTGGGCTTTTTATGCGGAAAACGGCAGTCTGCACGCTGCCAGAATTTACGGCTCCGGAGAACCGCTGGTTGCCGGAGATAAAATTTGCGGCTTTGGCAGCAAATCAGCTTTGAATTGGTTCAAACTGAAAACCCTGCTAAACGACCGGGTTTTCAAAGCGACCCAAAGGGCGGAATTTTTGACCCGCCGTTTCAACTCATGAGATTATAATTCAATCCAAATGAAACCCGATATCTGCCTGGCGCCTTTAAAAGGCGTTACCGACGCCGTTTTTCGTACCACCTATGCGGAATTTTTCAGCGGCATTGACTGGGCGGTCACCCCTTTTTTAACCACCGTAAAGGGTGCCCGGATAAAGCCATCCCATTTGAAACAGGTGTTGCCGGAAAACAACCTGCTGATGCCTGTGGTGCCTCAGATCATCAGTAAGACGGCCGTGAATTTTACCTTTCTGGCTGAAGCGTTATTTGATCTTGGTTATGAAACGGTTAACTGGAATTTGGGTTGCCCCTATCCCATGGTGGCTAAAAAAGGGCGCGGTTCGGGTATGCTTCCAACCCCTGAAGCGATTGACCTTTTTTTGGATCAGGCGTTGGCTGCCATGAGCGGTCGGTTGAGTATCAAAATGCGTTTGGGACGTCACCACCCGGATGAAATTGAAAGCCTGCTGCCGATTTTGAATCGCTATCCCATTGAATCCATAACCATTCATCCGCGAACCGGGGTCCAAATGTATACCGGGCGACCCGATCTTGATGCTTTTGAGAGATGTTTGTCCATGACCCGGCATAGTGTGATTTATAACGGCGATATCGTTTCCAGGGCAAGCTTTGATGAATTGCAGGCGCGATTTCCACAGATAAGCAGATGGATGATCGGACGTGGTGTGATGGCAGACCCGTTTCTGCCGGGGGCCATTAAAGGAACGACTTTGAATGGCGAAGCCTGCCTCAAACAGTTTCACAAGTTTCACGATGCACTGTTTGAACGTTATGAAAAAGTGCTGTTCGGTCCCTCCCATCTGCTTGACCGGATGAAGGGCCTGTGGTCCTACTTTTGCAATGGGTTCCGAAACGGACGAGATCTCCTTAAAAAGATTCATAAAACGCAGAAAACGGTAGATTATTGCGATGTCGTAAAACGCTTTTTCAGCGAACAGGCAATCTGGCAGGGGGGCGATGAAGAACCCATGGGAAAGGATCAGACGTGGGTTGAAGCCTCCGCCTCAGGTTCGATCACTGTGCCGGAGTGAGGCGTTCGATCCTCGAAACATCAAATGCCCTTATTGTGGTTGAACGTCTCGGACCGCCACCTTGAACTTAATGACAGGGGTGATCCTTCGGCCGGAAGGACGTTTTTGAAACTAAATATTAGGAGACTGATAATGATTCGATCCATCACGACTCTGATGCTGGTATCCGTCGCATTGATTTGCGTTGTGCCGGCTCAGGCTCAAGATCTCTCTTTGGTTGAAGCGATCAGGGAGAAAGAGGGGCTGGTTTTCTGCGGCGATCCGGTGCCCATGGACTTATGGCATGTCCGTGAACGGTTCGAAAAAGAGATGCTGCTTTCCCTGGGCGACCATCCCCAGGTGATTCTGTGGATCAAGCGTGCTTCCCGCTATATGCCGTTTATTGAGGCAACCCTCAAATCCAACCGCATGCCCGACGATTTAAAATATCTGGCTGTGGCCGAAAGCGCGCTGCGGCCGCACGCCGGTTCGCCCAAGGGGGCCATGGGGTTTTGGCAACTGATGCCGGAGACAGCTCGAAAATACGGGCTGAGGGTGGATGAATTCATGGATGAAAGAAGAAGTATCCACCGTTCGACTCCCGCAGCCATTGCCTATCTGCATAAGTTGCACGAGATGTTTTCATCCTGGACCCTGGCCGCGGCGGCCTATAACATGGGTGAAGAGGGATTGACGGCCGAGATGCTGGAGCAAAACACAACGGATTACTACAATCTTTATCTTCCCTTGGAAACCCAGCGGTTTGTCTTCCGTATATTGGCCATTAAATTGCTTCTGAGCAATCCGCAAAGATACGGCCTTCGCGTCAATCCGGAAGATCTTTATCAGCCATTGGTTTTTGATACCGTCGGCGTGGATTGTTTTCAGGAAACCCCCATTCAATTGGTAGCCCAAGCCGCGGGAACTTATTTTAAAACCATCAAGGATCTAAATCCTCATTTGCGCGGGCATTATCTCCGGGCCGGCCACCTTCAGATCAATTTGCCGCAAGGTCGTGCCGACGGATTCAAGTCCCGGTTCGAGGAGCTAACGGCTGAACACCAAAAGGACCGGCAATCCAGAATTTATG
>JBFFHG010000858.1:0-2556 GCA_041557055.1 Desulfosarcinaceae bacterium | reverse complement strand
ATTGCCGTTCTCAGATATGATTGAAATCAACGGAATGTTGTTCTATCTGCTGCATGATCTGCATACTTTGGATTTAGATCCTTTAAGCGCCGGTATTCATATGGTTATTCATGGCCATACCCACCAACCTGCAAATATAACCCATGGCGGGGTGCTCTATTTCAATCCCGGATCGGCAAGTTTCAGACGCCATGGCGGGCCATTGAGCGTGGGCCGTATTGAGCTGATCAACGCTCAGATTGTTCCGCGGCTGATTGTATTGGATGGCTGAGGTTTGTTTTTGGTTTTTCGACCCGAGAGAGGCGCAGTGATGACCATTCGCGTTATTTTGTTTTTTATTGTGCGGTCGAGATGATCGTGCCCGTGTTCGGCGAAGTGGTGATCGCAATCAATCCGCACTCAATTTTGTGTGGACGCCGCTGATTCACCTGCTGGCTGTTATGTGTTTCTTATGGCGTCATTATTGCTCAAGGAAGCGCCATCGCGGTCCGATATGATGGATGGGTATTAAGCCGTATGAGCCTTTCAAACCACTTTACAAGGACCAATTCGGATGCTTATAATGATTTTCAGGCCTTCATCAAGTAGAAATAAAATTGTCGGCTTATACGTCTTATGAACCCGTTTTTACCGGAAACAAAAGAGGTTACCGATGTCAGGCGTCATGAGGACATTAAAGAACCTTTCATGTTCAAGGTTCTGCTGCACAACGACGATTATACGACCATGGAGTTTGTTGTGTTTGTCCTGATACAGGTGTTTCACAAATCAGCAGAGGAGGCCACACGCATCATGCTTAACGTGCATAAGCGGGGAATGGGAATTTGTGGCCTCTATACATATGAAGTGGCCGAAACCAAGGTCGAAACCGTGATGCGGATGGCCCGTGAAAACGGGTACCCATTAAAATGTACAATGGAGAAAGCTTAGGGCTATGATCAGTAAAGAGCTCAGTGTTACTTTGGGATTTGCAGTGCGCGAGGCCAAGCGCCGCCGCCACGAATATGTCGGCATCGAACACATTCTTTTCGCCATCCTGCACGATGGTAACGGTGTGGGAATACTGGAGGGCTGCGGGGGAAATATCGAGAACCTCAAAAACAATCTTGAAGAGTTCTTCAAGGAAAAGATGGAGGTCATCCCCGATGGAGACGAGTATGTCTTACAGCAGACCATCGGTTTTCAACGCGTCATCCAGCGCGCCGTAAATCATGTGCGCTCAGCTGAAAAGGCCGAGGTCTCCGTCAGTGACATTCTGGCCTCTATTTTCCTGGAAAAAGATTCTCATGCCGCATTTTTCCTGAGTCAGGAAGGTATTACCCGTCTGGATGTCCTCAATTACATCTCCCATGAGATAATCCCCGGCTCATCGGAGGGCGACCCCGGCGGATTTGGCAAGACAGACGCCGAAAGTGATAAAAAGAAGAAAAAATCAAATCCGCTGGAAGAATATACTGTGGACATGATTACCTTGGCGGCTCAAGGCAAGCTCGATCCACTGATCGGCCGCGAAGATGAGTTGCAGCGGACCATGCAGGTGTTGTGTCGACGAAGAAAAAACAACCCCGTTTTTGTCGGTGATCCCGGTGTGGGTAAAACCGCCATGGCCGAAGGACTGGCCCAAAAGGTCTATGATGCCCAAGTGCCCGACCTGCTTAAGGATATGCGCATCTATTCTCTGGACTTGGGCGGCATGTTGGCCGGTTCCAAGTTCAGAGGCGATTTCGAGCAGCGCCTCAAAGGCGTCATCAGCGAACTGCAGAAACGGAAAAATGTGATTCTATTCATTGATGAGATCCACACCATCGTGGGAGCCGGCGCCACCAGCAGCGGCTCCATGGATGCATCCAATATCCTGAAACCCGTATTGGCCACCGGGGAAATTCGTTGCATCGGGTCGACCACCTATGAAGAGTATAAGAATCATTTTGAAAAGGATCGGGCGCTCTCCAGACGTTTCGAAAAAATCGAGCTTCCCGAACCGTCCATTGCCGAAAGTGTGCAAATCCTGAAAGGCCTGCGCTCCCGCTATGAGGAACATCATGGCATCGTTTACATGGACACGGCCCTGAAAGCCGCTTGTGATCTTTCGGCCAAATACCTCAATGACCGCTTCTTGCCGGACAAGGCCATCGACGTCATCGATGAAGCCGGCGCTTTCATTCGTCTAACGGGCGGCGGCCGCCGCAAGAAGATCGCCCCCTCCGATATCGAAAAGATCGTATCCAAAATGGCCAGGGTCCCTGCGGTGAGCGTCTCCACCCCGGACAAGGCCAAGCTGGAAACTTTGGAAGCCCGGCTCAAATCCGTGGTTTTCGGTCAAGATAATGCTATTGCGGCTCTGGTTACGGCCATTAAGAGGCAGCGGGCCGGTTTGGGACATCCTGAAAAACCGGTAGGCTCCTTTCTGTTCACCGGCCCCACAGGGGTGGGCAAAACCGAAGTGGCCAGACAAGTGGCCGCCAATCTGGGCATTGAGTTCATTCGTTTTGACATGAGCGAGTACATGGAAAAACACGCCGTGGCCAGGCTCATCGGCGCGCCGCCGGGCTACGT
>JBFFHG010000857.1:0-2556 GCA_041557055.1 Desulfosarcinaceae bacterium | reverse complement strand
GTGGCAGCCATGTATCTGGTTGTCACTTCCCTGATGTCCCAGGTGGTTTTTTATATGGAACGGAGGCTCGCGATCAGTGATTGAAGCAACCAATGTCGTAAAGGTGTTTTCCGGCCGGGGCGTGACCGTGCGCGCGGTGGACGGGGTTTCCACTCAAGTGGCCGCAGGCGAGGTGGTGGTGATCATCGGTCCGTCCGGATCGGGCAAATCCACTTTCCTGCGATGTATCAACGGCCTTGAAGCCTTTGATGACGGGCACATTTTGATCGACGGCGTGGATCTGGCCGACCGCAGAACCGATCTGAACAAAGTTCGGGCTGAAGTGGGCATGGTGTTTCAGCAGTTCAACCTGTTTCCCCATAAAACCGTGCTTGAAAACTTGACCCTGGCCCAGCAGGCGGTGCGTAAACGATCCCGCGCAGATTCC
Organism: Desulfosarcinaceae bacterium; assembly: GCA_041557055.1. Classification (GTDB taxonomy): domain Bacteria; phylum Desulfobacterota; class Desulfobacteria; order Desulfobacterales; family Desulfosarcinaceae; genus JARRKU01. The sequence goes on along the minus strand of JBFFHG010000857.1, from coordinate 2,129 downwards.
CGGGTCAAGGCTCGCAGCCTGCTGGCCAAAGTCGGCATCGCCGAAAAAGAGGGCGAGTATCCCTCGCGGCTTTCAGGCGGTCAGCAGCAGCGGGTGGCCATCGCACGGGCCCTGGCCATGGACCCCAAGATCATGCTTTTTGATGAGCCCACCTCCGCCCTGGACCCGGAAATGGTGGGCGAAGTGTTGGATGTTATGAAACAATTGGCCCGTGAAGGCATGACCATGTGCGTCGTCACCCACGAGATGGGGTTTGCCCGCGAAGTGGCCGATCGCGTGCTGTTCATGGATGAGGGTAAAATTGTGGAGGAGGGAACTCCCGAGCATTTCTTTAAAAACCCGACGGAGGATCGCACCAAGCTATTCCTGAGTCAGGTGCTTTGAACAATCGGGTTCAAGGTTACAGCTTTCGCCTTTGCGAACATCGTGCATATGTAGACCTTTTAAATATTAACCACAGCGTTATTTATTGTAATGGCGTACTTGACGCACTGCCGGTGAATAGCGCTCTCACGCATCTGTTAAGGGATACTTTATTGCCTCGATCATCAATCCAAGCTATGAGGTGAGGATTTTGTTATGAACGATATACGTTACGCGCACACCAATATCGTTGCCAAAGAGTGGCGTAAAATCGTTGCGTTTTACGTTGATGTATTCGGTTGCAGGATCGTTCCGCCGGAACGCAATCTTTCAGGCGCATGGCTCACGAATCTCACCGCTATCTCCGACGTACAGATTGAAGGGGCGCACCTGTCCCTTCCGGGATACGAAGAGAACGGTCCGACTTTGGAAATATTTGGTTATTCGCCGGAGATGGGCCGCTCCGAACCGGATGCGATAAACCGGCAAGGTTTCGGGCATATCGCATTTCTTGTGGACGATGTTGAAGCGATGGTGAACCGAATCCAGAAAGCCGGCGGCGGCATTCTGGGATCGATTGTCCGCAAAGAATACCCGGGGATGGGCATACTGACCGTTGCCTATTGTCAGGACCCCGAGGGCAACTATATCGAGGTCCAGAATTGGTCCCATTAGATTTTGCCCATCCATAAATGGCCAATTTGCCCGATATCCGTGTTGTGCGAAAAATTTTATCCTCGGAATATCAACTATATGTCTGCGGTAAAATTTTTCGCGGGCCTTGATCTCGACCCAATTTGCCTGTTTCTGGATGGGCACTATATTAAAACGCGATACATGAAAGCATAAACCGTGATTTAAAGCCTGCTGCCGCTCCACCTGAGTTTGGTCTTGAGCACATCAAAAAAATCGCGATCCGGAAGAACGATCATATTGACCGGCAGCGGGTCTTTGCGCACCACGATGGTGTTGTTGTCGTCAATGGAGAGACCGATCTGACCGTCAAACGTCAGGATGATGTCCTCAGATTTTTCGGCCAGTTGAATCTTGATGGTGGCGGTATCCGGTACGATCAGCGGGCGGTTGGTCAGGGTGAAGGGGCAGATGGGCGTCACCAGAAAGCCCTGGACCGTGGGATGCATAATGGGGCCGCCGGCCGCCAGGGAATAGGCTGTGGAGCCGGTGGGGGTGGCCACGATAAGGCCGTCGGCCCGGTAATCGGTCAAATAGCGGTCGTTGACATGGGTTTTGATGTGGGCCAGGCGCGCCAGGGCGCCTCTGTTGATCACCACATCGTTCAATACAACCTCGCTGGCAATCAATTGGTCCTGCCGCCACACTTCGGCGCGCAATCGCATGCGCGGCCGGGTGGTGAACGGTTTGTACAGAATGGTTTCCACGGCGTCAAAAAGGCTCTCTTCGGATGCTTCCGCCAGAAAACCGACCTCTCCGAATTTCACCCCCAGAAGGGGCGCCTGTTGATTTCCGAGCCAGCGCACGGCGCTCAGAAAGGTGCCGTCGCCCCCCAAAACCACTACGCAAAACAGGTTTTGGGGCGCAATATCCATGTTGCATTGGGGAAATTCGCAGTCGGGCGGATCAATGGCTTTGCGAACCGTTTGACAACCTTTACTGTTGAGCCATTTTTCCAGCTTTTCAGCTTTTTCCAGTGCTCGGGGATCGTTCTTTACAACCAAGCCAATTGTTTTCGCCACAGCCTGCTCCTTTGCGGGTATCTCTGTTTTGGGCCACAACATCAGGATCTT
>JBFFHG010000856.1:0-2563 GCA_041557055.1 Desulfosarcinaceae bacterium | reverse complement strand
CCGCTGGAGTGTGTTTTTCCCTTGTCATGGTCAAAGAAGACACCCGAAGAACGGTGCAACTGGCTGACGACCACCCGTTCGGTACCGTTGATGATGAAGGTTCCCTTCTCGGTCATCAAGGGGATAGTGCCGAAATAGATCTCCTGCTCTTTAATGTCTCGAATATTGGAGACACCGGTCTCTTTATCGACATCGTAGACCACAAGCCGAACAGTAATGCGAACCGGCAGCTCATAGGTCATGCCCCTTTGGATGCACTCCCCTTCGCTATGTTTAACTTCGGAAAAACGATAGGAGACAAACTCCAATGAAGCGCTTCCGGTAAAATCCTTGATTGGGAAAACCGATTTGAACACCGCTTGTAACCCGATGTCCTCACGTTTTTCCGGGGGTACGTCAAGCTGCAAAAAACGTCTGTAAGATTCTTTTTGCATTCCGATCAGATCAGGAATCTCAACAATCTTCTTGATCTTGCCGAAGCTCTTTCTCATACGCTTTTCGAGCGATAAACGTTCAGCCATGGCATCTCCATTTTTCTGTTTTCATACCAACTGTGCCGGGCGGCGTCAGTTGGAAGCTTAAACGATGGTCGATGTGCCATCATATTAAAAAAAGGGGGGGGTTGTTCGCCGGCCGAACGTTCTAACCTCGACCGGCTCCCCTTGTTTGCTACAGTTTCCGCCCGCTGAAATCTCGAAAATTTTATCGATATCGGGCGGGTTTAGCAAACGTGAAAATGGGATAAAAGGTTTCTGGCCTTTTCACCCCATTTTCACATCGTACCGTTTTGTGATTGTCTGTAGATAGCGAGAGTCTATACCTCAGCCTATTAACTACTTGAGATCCACCTGAGCGCCGGCTTCTTCCAGTTGCTTTTTGATGCCTTCGGCCTCCTCTTTGGAAACGCCCTCTTTAACGGGCTTGGGAGCGGAATCCACCAGCTCTTTGGCCTCTTTGAGGCCAAGTCCCGTAATAGCGCGAACCTCCTTGATAACACCGATTTTCTTATCGCCGGCTGCGATCAGAATAACGTCGAACTCGGTCTTCTCTTCAGCAGCGGCTGCGCCGGCATCGCCAGCAGGGCCGGCGGCCATCATGGCCACCGGGGCGGCTGCGGAAACACCGAATTTTTCTTCCAGATCCTTCACCATTTCGGAAAGCTCCAAAACGGTCATATTTGCTATAAAATCAATTATATCCTGCTTAGTTACGTCAGCCATTGTAATGTTCCTCCAAAATCAAAAATCTTTATGCGTTACATCCTGATTGCAAATGAATGGTTTGTATTTAGGGCAAAGTTATCCCTGCTCTGATTAATCAGGCGGCCTCCTTCTGCTCCTTGATGGCCTGCAGTACATTGACCATACGGCGCGGGACATCGCTGAGGGCGGTCACCAGCGCACGCGGCACCCCGATCATGGCCGAAAGCACGGTGGCCAGCAATTGTTCGAGGGAAGGCAGATCGGCCAGGGCCTTAATGGCCGACAGATCCAATACCTTGCCATTCATGACGCCAATCTTGATCTCGAGCTTGTCGCTGGTCTTTAGGAATTCAGTGAGTATTTTAGCCGGTGCGACCGGATCATCATAACTCAGGGCGATTGCACTGGGTCCCCTGAAACTATCCCTGATGGCCTCAACACTGGTTCCATCCGATGCAAGCCGCAACATGGTGTTCTTGATCACCTGATACTCGATGTTGGCTTCACGCAATTTGGCACGAAGCTCGGTCACCGTCTGCACATCCAATCCCTTGTAATCCGTAAGGATTGCCACACAGCATTTGTCGAACCGTTGCTTCAACTCCTGGACGAATTGTTTCTTTTCTTCGATATTCAACCTAAATTACACCTCCTTCCATCACTGCAAATAACCGAAGGATGTAACGATGCGATCAGCTACCCTTTGGTGTAGCGGATCGTCGGCTGAGCACTTTGGGGCGCTCTGCACCGCACATCTGTCTCGGTAGGCCGGCGGATGCCGATTAAACACGCATCATGGTACTCTTGGACGTGCACCTACGGTCTTTGACAGCGTTATTTTATTTCACCAAATCTTTCACCAGAGCTGTATCGATTTTAATCCCCGGCCCCATGGTCGTGGAGATGGCAACGGCCTTCAAATAAGCCCCTTTACTGGAAGAAGGTTTGAGCCGCATGATGGTTTCCAGAAAGGCGGTCATATTTTGCATGAGTTTTTCCACGCCAAAAGAGACCTTGCCCATCGGGGCATGCACGATACCAGCTTTTTCCACGCGAAAATCGATTTTGCCGGCTTTGAGTTCCTGAACCGCTTTGCTCACATCGAACGTGACCGTACCGGTTTTAGCATTGGGCATCAAGCCTCTGGGACCGAGCAGTTTGCCGATCTTGCCCACGGTACCCATCATATCCGGTGTTGCAACGGCCTTGTCAAAACCAAACCAGCCACCTTGGATTTTTTCGACCAAGTCATCGCCGCCGACAAAATCAGCACCGGCCTCCTTGGCTTCGTTGACCTTTTCGCCTTTTGTAAAAACAAGCACTTTCACCTCTTTACCCAAGCCATTGGGTAAAACGACCGT
>JBFFHG010000855.1:0-2564 GCA_041557055.1 Desulfosarcinaceae bacterium | reverse complement strand
GGCAACCATTGATCACAATTATTAATAAAAGCGTCAACGAAACTTTGATTCGAACCATATTGACCTCAATGACCACGCTGATGGTCGTCGCCATCCTGTTCGTATTCGGCGGCGGGATTATCCATGATTTTGCCTTTGCGCTCCTGGTGGGTGTTGTCGTGGGAACCTATTCATCCGTTTTCGTGGCCAGCCCGATCTTGCTCGCCTGGCAGCGACGCAGTTGACATGCCGGCATGTTGACAATCTGTATCAGCGCTTTATTTAATTAATTGAGGTCATTGTTTCAGCGTTGTTTGTTCTCATCCCCCCCGTTATACTCTGGGGGATGTGTTTGCACCCGGGCCTTGTGGCGGGTCCCGGGTGCCGTGCGATACCGATAAGTTCGCTTTGCGCCGATAAGGGAGGGGCCCGTCCCGATTAGCCCTAAAGCTGTACAAACGACATGGCAAATAGTGAAAACGATGCGATATAATAACAAAAATAATGTAAACACAATCCACTTGCGTTCCCAACCTGATCCGCGGTAACCAATGGAAGCGATTGTACCTTGGCTCACCCTGAAAAGCGTTCCAGGCATCGGAAACCGGATGTTTAATCGTTTGGTGCGGCATTTTGGATCTCCGCAGCGAACATTGCAGGCTTCGGTCGAGGGATTGGCCCGGGTGGACGGCATGACGCCGCGGCTGGCAAGAGCCATTATTAAACAGACCACTCCGGATTGGGTCGAAAAGGAGATCGAGCGCAGCAGGAAAAAGGGATTTCGGATGATCACACCGCATGATCCGGACTATCCTGAACTGCTGCTCCATATTGTTGATCCCCCGCCTGTGTTGTACTGTTACGGAACCATGGGGGGCGATGATTGCCACATTGCCGTTGTGGGGTCCCGCAAAGCCACGGCATATGGCAAGACCAGCGCCAAAAGCATCTGCAAAGATCTGGCGGCAGAAGGGATATCGGTGGTCAGCGGAATGGCCCGGGGCATTGATACGGCCGCTCATCTGGGTGCCCTGGAAGGCGGTGGAAGGACCGTTGCCGTCCTGGGGTCCGGATTGGAATGTGTCTACCCGGCTGAAAACCTTAATCTTTTTCACCGCATTGCCGAAAATGGCGCCGTTCTGTCAGAGTTTGCCTTGGACACCGAACCCATGCCCCACCATTTTCCTCAACGCAATCGAATCATCAGCGCAATGGCGCTGGGCACCGTGGTTGTGGAAGCTGCCAAGCGCAGCGGATCACTCATCACGGCAAGGTTGGCCGCTGAACAGGGACGGGAAGTCTATGCCGTTCCGGGCAGTATCCATTCTGCAACGGCTCAAGGCACCCATGATTTAATCAAACAGGGGGCCAAACTGGTCGAAAACGCACAAGATATTATTGAGGAAATCACCCCTCGCATGAGCGCCACGACGATTCAGCAAGAGCGCCCGAGGAAAGATCGAGCCGAGCCGAAGCAGTCTGAAGCACCCTCTCTGACGCAAGAAGAGACCCTGCTGCTGGAAGCCATCGGCCCCTACCCGATCCACATTGATGAACTCGCCCGCCGATGCAATCAAGCGGTGGGCCAATTGAGCGCCGCCTTGCTGCAACTGGAACTCAAAGGCGCTATAATCCAGGAGCCTGGAAAATTTTTTCATATAAAGCCATTGGAGAAGACCAACCGTGTCAAATAAACCCTTAGTCGTTGTCGAGTCCCCCACAAAAGTCCGAACCATTTCCAAATACCTGGGCAAAGATTTCAGTGTGGCCGCCACCGTCGGCCATATCAAAGACCTGCCGGCCAAGGAGATGGGCATCGAAATAGATGACGCGTTTACCCCCCAGTATAACACCATACCCGGGAAACAAAAGGTCATCTCAGCGCTGAAAAAAGCAGCCGGGGGTTGCAGCGATATCTATCTTGCTCCGGACCCGGACCGGGAGGGCGAAGCCATCGCCTGGCATGCCGCGGATGTCTTGAAAAAAAAGGGCCGCAGATTCCATCGGGTCCTGTTTCACGAGTTGACTAAAAACGCCATCTTAAAAGCCATGGCGTCTCCGGAGCCTTTGGATCAAAATAAATATGAGGCTCAAAAGACCCGCCGAATCCTTGATCGACTGGTGGGCTACCAGGTTTCTCCCCTTTTGTGGAAAAAAGTGAAGGGCGGCTTGAGCGCCGGCCGGGTGCAGTCGGTGGCCGTCCGCATCATCTGCGAACGGGAACGGGCCATCCAAAAATTTGACCCTGAAGAGTACTGGTCCATTACGGCTCTCCTGCAGGACGAAAATCCACCGGCGTTTGAAGCCAGACTGGTTAAAAAAGAGGGCCAAAAGATCTCCATTCCGGACGAAACCACCGCTATGCAAATTTTGTCTGCGGTTCGCCGGGCGCCCTTCAAGGTCAGTGCCGTCGTTAAAAAAACGGTCAACCGGAATCCCCTGCCCCCCTTTATCACCAGCAAGCTTCAGCAGGACGCTATTCGAAAGCTGAGATTTTCCGCAAAAAAAACAATGCTGATTGCCCAGCAGTTGTACGAAGGCATTGACCTGGGACCAGGTGAGCCAGTGGGTTTGATCACCTATAT
>JBFFHG010000854.1:0-2567 GCA_041557055.1 Desulfosarcinaceae bacterium | reverse complement strand
GTAGGCGCCTGATTTTTCGATTGAGACCATATCCGCCGGCTGCTCGACGATACAGAGCTGACTTTTGTCCCGGGATTCGTCCTGGCAGATTTGGCAGCGCTCGGTGTCGCTCAGGGCGAAACACATGGAACACAGCTTGATCTTTTGCTTCACGGCCACAATGCTTCGAGCCAATTGTTCTACTTCCGCCATCGGCTTTCGCAAAATGTGAATGGCCAGACGCTCGGCAGTCTTCTCGCCGATACCGGGCAGCCTTGAAAGATTGCGGATCAACTCTCGTATGGATTCAGGATAGTGCTGCATATCGTCCCGTCTTTAAAGCAAGCCGGGGATATTGAAACCACCGGTCAGCTTACCCATTTCACCGGCCACCATTTCCTGGGCCTTGTTAAGGGCGTCGTTTGCCGCTGCCAGAATCAAATCCTGCAACATCTCCACGTCGTCCGGGTCAACCACCTCTTTATCGATGGTAATAGATACCAACTGCTGGCGCCCATTGGCCACCACACGGATCATACCGCCTCCGGCCGATGTTTCGACCGTTTTTTCGGCCAGTTCCTCTTGCATTTTAAGCATTTTGGATTGCAGCTTCTGCGCCTGCTTCATCATGTTTCCCATAGCCTTCATCGCCAACACCTCCTAAGGGATTTTTATATCGATCAATCGACCGTCAAATAACTCCAAAGCCGCCATGACCAGCGGATGGCTCATCGCTTTTTGTCTTAAACGGCCGGCTTTTTCCTTTTGCTCCAGCTTGGCCTCCGCATCTTCAAAATTTGCAATGACCTTCAGATGTACGGACCGCCCCAATTGTTCGCTGCAAACGGTTTCCAAGATTTGGGTATGCTTGCTAATGTTTTTAAACGTAAATTCATTCCCGTTGACCTCCAACGCCATACGGTCCTGCGTATCTCCATGCAAGGTACATTTTGCCAGAAATCCGGCCAGGGAAGGTTTTTGCTCCGAAATCTGGTCCAGCACCTTTTGCCACAAAGCATGCAAATTGACCTCGGAACCAACCGCTTTCGCCCCCCCTTCAACCTCAGCGGGTCGGGCGATTTGATCACTCTTGGCATCATCTGTTTTTCCGCGAATCTGGGTTTGCTCAACCTGACCACTCTGCTCATCCATGACGGCGGTCGGTGCCCTCCCGGCATGGGGCGCAATAACGGACGGCGGCTCTGCCGCGCCCGCCCGAGCCTGCAGTTGATCCAGGCGATGGATCAGGGTGTGAATGGGCAAGGTCGGCGCAGTCTGGAACAGTTTCAAAAAAACCATCTCAAGTCCCAGCCTGGGCTGGCTGGAGAGCTTGATGGCCGGTTCCGCCTGAAACAGCAAATCAAAAACCTGAAGCAAATAATTTTCCGGAACCTCTGCGATTTGAGAACTCATCCGCTCAATCTCCTGGGCGGGCAGATCAATCAGGTGCCTTGCCTGAGGTCCTAATTTTGCAAGGGTAAGGCGGTGAAAATGAGCAACCAGATCCGCATAAAAACGTTTGAGTTCATATCCATGACGCCAAACCGTATCGATGGCCGCCAACACCTTACGAATGTCGCGTTCAAACACAGCTTCGGAAAGATCGAAAAATCGCTTTCGATCCACGATTCCAAGCAGATCGCTGATAAGATCCAAGGTTACCGGGCCTTCGGCACAGGCCAGGATATGGTCCAGCAAGCTCAGGCTATCGCGCATGCTGCCGGAGGCTTCCTGGGCGATCAGAGAGAGACTCGCATCATCGATGGCGACCTTTTCAGCCTCACAAATTTTACGCATATGCCCGGCGATGGCCTGGCTGTCAATACGGCGCAAATCGTGACGCTGACACCTGGATAAGATGGTGATGGGAATCTTGTGGGCCTCAGTGGTGGCGAACATGAAAAGGATATGTTCGGGCGGCTCTTCCAAAGTTTTAAGCAAGGCGTTGAAAGCCGCCAGGCTGAGCATATGGACTTCATCGATAATATAAATTTTATAACGGCTGTGAACCGGCATATACTTGAGATTTTCGCGCAATTCACGAACCTGATCGACACTGTTGTTGGAAGCACCGTCGATTTCAAAAACATCCGCCGCATTGCCGGCTGTAATTTCAAGGCAGGACTGGCACTGGTTGCATGGTTCGGCAGTGGGACCCTTCTCGCAATTCATGGCCTTGGCCAATATTCGCGCCACAGTGGTTTTACCGGTACCCCGAGGACCGGAAAAGAGGATGGCGTGAGCAACCCTTTTGGTCTCAATGGCGTTGGACAGGGTACGCGTCACATGGCTCTGCTGCACCACCTGTTCAAAGGTCTGCGGTCTGTATTTACGTGCAAAAACAAGATAACTCATTGTTGGTTCCTTCTCAAATCCATACCCAGGCCTTTATAGCGCACCTGATGCTTGGGTGCAACAATGCGTCGATTGAATCATTATTGAATTTGGTAAATTTTCAGGCTTTATTCAGTTTGATGCAAATAGATGAGCGCAGGCTCGGGCAGGCAAAAATATGGCGGAGAGAGAGGGATTCGAACCCTCGGTGCCGGTATAAGCGACACACACGATTTCCAGTCGTGCTCCTTCAG
>JBFFHG010000853.1:0-2570 GCA_041557055.1 Desulfosarcinaceae bacterium | reverse complement strand
TATGATCAATATGCGGTGCATACATACTCCTTGCTGCCCCAATTGCGCCAAAAAATCTTAAAAAAACTCTCTCAAGACAGATTGCGGACCGCAACTTGACATGCTGTTTCCGAAAAGTCCAATATCCACCTGAAATGTCGGCAGGCGCATGAATAAATAAAGTGTTTTTGATTCCCTGGAACAAAGCATGGGCGCTTTACCGTAGTTTTTACATTGCAACAGGCAAATACCGCCGGGCGAATTCAAATTTTTATACTGCGCGGGCCCGACCACAGTCAAGATATAATAAAAGAATGGAAATGCCGCAATGGGGTTTTTCAGATCTTCTTGTCGTCAATTGATGGCCGCGGCACCCCCCGGGCGCCGTCTTGGCGGCACTTTCCGGCGTACCAGTTGATTTGGCGGCAGATACCGCGAATAATACTGACATCGCCGCCCCGAAGTTGGATCCGCGAAAGAAAGTGCCTGAGTTTGTTCATCCAGTAGTCTGGATTTTCCGGCTGAATATAATTGATGCGAACCAGAATATCCTTAACCTGGTCATACATGCCGTCCAACTCGATGCGGGTGGCCAAACGGGGGGCAAGGGGTTTTGATTCGGGCGAATTGGCCTTGAACAGCTCGTAGCAGAGCACCATGACGGCCTGGGCCAGGTTCAGGGAGGAAAATTCGGCTGTGGGGATATTGACCAGCAGATGGCACAGCCGAATCTCTTCATTTGTCAGTCCCCGGTCTTCGGGTCCGAAGAGCAGGGCGATGCGGTTTTCCTGAGAGATGGGGACCAACTGCCGGGCCATCCGATCAGGGGATGTGACCATCCGGCGCTCTCCCCCCAGCCGGGCTGTGGTTCCCACCACGTAATTAAAGGGCGCCAGGGCCTCGGCCAGGTTGTTGTAACGGCCCATCTTTTTCACCACACCGGCGGCCGCGTGGGTGGCCAGGGTCAGGACGCGATCGAGATTGTAATTTTCCGGATTCACCACCACCAATTGCCCGATGCCCATATTGCAGGCTGCGCGGGCGGCGGCCCCGATATTTTCAGGATGACGGGGTTTATTCAACACCACTGCCACATGGTCCAGGCGAATCCGGGCGTCCATCACAGGTTAAACCCGCTCAAAAGCGTTGAAAAAATAGCTGGTTTCAAAGGCGGCGGTTTCCGGCGCATCCGAACCGTGAACCACGTTTTTTTCGATATCGGTTGCGAATTCACGGCGGATGGTTCCCTCGGCGGCCTCCTTGTAATTGGTGGCGCCCATCATATCGCGCCAGCGGCTGATGGCGTTTTCACCTTCCAGAATCATGACCACCACCGGACCTGAGGTCATGAAGCCGGTCAGGCTGCCAAAAAAAGGGCGTTCTTTGTGAACCGCATAAAAGCCCTCTGCCTGGTCTTTTGTCATCTGAATCATTTTCATCGCTTTAATTTTCAGTCCCTGGCTTTCGATGCGCTTGATCACCTCGCCGACCAAGCCGTTGGCCACACCGTCGGGTTTAACAATGGACAGGGTTTGTTGCATAACGTCTATTTCCTTTCATGATGCGTTGTTTCAATAGTGTCAATTTGGCCGGAGCCATAGCAGAAGGGTCGAATCAAGTCAACTTGCCCCGCATCCGGTCAATGGATTTCGATGGGAATCATATCGCCACAGAATGATTCAAAGCGCTGGCCAATAATCCGTCCCCAGGAAAAACGCACACTCACCATAAGTACAAACCAAGCAATTATAAAAAATCTTCTGCATTGATTCAACGTGTTGCAAAAAGCGACTTGATTTTGAAAAAAATTATATTCCCCATACTTCTTTAAAGCATACCGACCTCCTAACTATTCAGCGATAAAACGGAAAAAGAAGTAAAAAAAGACTTGACAGGGTTTTCGCGCCATAGCCAATGATTTTCCGCGGTTCGCCCGGTAGGCGCCCTTATAGCGCCATAGAGGGTTGTGACGCAATACCGGGCGCAGGTACTCAAAGATGATAAGGGAAACCGGTGTGTTGCTTCGTTTCCCGATGGCGTTACAAAAGCGGTTCAATACGCAACGGGCCTCAAGGCGCATTCGGTCTATCTGTCGCAATTTCAACTTGTCCCACACAACAGGATACAAGATTATTTTACACCAGCTTCATATACCGATCAGTGAAGGATCGATCTTCAATTTTAACAAAGAGGCCTTTCATGATGACAACTCAACAAGAATCATTGACACACAATCATAGCTTTGGCATACTCGCTTCCGAAAAAAAGCAAGTTCCTATCTTTTTTAATCAGAAAAACGAAAAGTGTCAAAAAATATCAAAACAGGGAAAGGTGATTTAATAATATGAAAAAACATTTTGTACTAGTGGTGACGATTGTATTCATGTTCTGCATGACAGCTTATGCTAAGAATTCCGATAAGATGGATACAAATAAGTTAAGGGTGGATATAAGTGAAATTGAAGACAATTTAAAAGATATGATAATAAATGATTACTCGGAGATTTATGAGTTAAACAATTTTGAATTTGACTATTCTATCCGAAAAGAAGAAAAAAATATATATATTGATATCAATGTATTTGCAGATA
>JBFFHG010000852.1:0-2572 GCA_041557055.1 Desulfosarcinaceae bacterium | reverse complement strand
GCCCGATATCCATTTGCCGGCTCCCCGCGGTCCCTATCACGGGCTCTATATCGAGGCCAAACGGCGGCCCTATCGAGATGACAAGGGCAGGATCAAACGGTTTTACACAAGCCCGGAGCAGCGGCGGTTCATCGACATGCTCAAGGCCCTGGGCCACAAGGTGGCTGTTTGCGAGGGGGCTGACGCCATGTTCGATTGCCTGCAGGAGTACATTGAGCTTCCGCCCACACCAGGAGTTGATTATGAGTATTTTAACGCAATCTGACGCGCCTGACAGGGCGTTTTGTCAGGGGAGGATCTAATGCCGAAAATTGACGTCTCAAAGCTCCAGGAGGGCTTTGGCGAACGCTTTGACCTGCTGAAAAACCTGTTGGCCGCCTCGGGCATCGAGGTATTGTTTTACTGCGGTTTCCGTCCCTGCGCGGAGCAGGCCAAGCTATGGCGGGCGTCGCGCACATCAGAACAGGTCCATGCAAAGATTTCAGAGCTGGAGTCATCCGGGTTTGACTTTCTTGCCAAGGTCATCCGGGATGTGGGCCCCCAATTCGGCGAGACCGGCCGCCATCTCACAAACGCAATTCCGGGCATGTCCCACCACAATTACGGCCAGGCCGCCGACGGTGTTGTCATGGTGGTGGGAAAGCCTGATTGGGCGATGGCGTATGGGCATTTGTGGGACATGTACGGCCGGCTGGCAGGGCACGCCGGATTGGAGTGGGCCGGAGCATGGAAAAGGTTCCGGGAATACGTTCACGTGCAGCACAGGCTTTTTACGGGGCTGTTGAAAGAGAAGCCCGAGGATGTCAAGGCCCTGCTGGAGGACGCGGGCAGTCTATGAGGTGCAGATTATGCGGGGCAAAGACTGCCTGCAGCTCCCCGCCGGCCGCGATCCGGTCGGCCATTGGTCCGGGCGCTGTTGTGCGTGTGCGGGTTTGCACAAATCCAGCCTGCCTCTATTCCTGGACCACCATCGAAAGAGACCGCGAGTGCTCGGGCCGCCCCATTGCCGGGGCCAGGATCAGGGCCTCGGAATCCTACGGTGTTGCCCAACGGCGGGTGAGGGTGATTGACGGATCGCGGATTGAAACCTGGGAGGAGGCCAAGGACTTTCAGGAAATGGTGTGAGGTGTTCGATTAAGACTTTTTCTTCCAAAATCACAACATTGAATCGCATCATTCAGCGTCTTTCTCAATGCGGGCTCTCAGATCATGGAATGCGTCTTTAACCGGGCGAAACTTTCCCTCTGCGATGTTTCTTTTGCCCTGTGCGATCAGTTTCAGCATGGCAATGGATTCCTGCGTTTGTTCATACTCTTTGATATCGACCAGGGCCGCTTTGGCCTCGCCGTTTTGGGTGATAATCATGGTGCCTTGGTTTTCGTTGATCTGCTGAATCACCTGGGCCATGTTGCTTTTAACATAGCTGATGGGTTTGATTGATTCGCTATATCTCATGCATGCCTCATTTGCTTAGTATATGACTAAATTTGATTTTAATATGGGCTGAATAAATTTTGATGTCAATGATCTGTTTTGACAAAAAAAAGACGGATTGAAACCTGGGAGGAGGCCAAGGACTTCCAGGAAATGGTGTGAGGTGTTCATTTAAAACTTGCCTTTCGGTCCGGGCTCTGCTTATAGCTTTTGACCATAAATTTTGTTGCAACCAGCCTTCCTTAATGCATTGCGCTGAAGATCGAAATAAAAGCAAACGGTCTTATTGCACCTGGGACAGCGGAACGGACCAACGGCGCGTATTGCGGTTGCACCTGCAATATCCTGGATGACCAGAAATCGGCGTTTCCGAGGGCGGGATAGTTCATTCTTATTGATAGTCAGGCGGGGTAGCCGGTACTCGGGATAGCTTGATAAGCTCTATGAAATCACGGGTCACATCGGCGGGGCGGGAATCCCCAGCAGCGGGATATCCGGATAGCTTATTTTGAGACTTTCCGCGTCATTTATTCTGCGACTCAGCAAGTATCACGCGCGCCGGTTATTTCGGCGTTCGGCTACTAAATGAAAGGGAAATTATTGATGAATGAAAGAGTTGGCAATTTAGAAGTGTTTATTACGAAAGAGGCATCATCTTATGGCTTTGACAATATAAAGGTAAAACTTACCCTTTTGAACAGATATAGTTACGAAAAAGAAAGTGCTGACACCATATTTTCGCAACATATTGTTAAATTTGAAAATATACCTCTCGGACATTACGATATGGAGGTGTCTTGCAAAGGATATCTTAATAAAAAAGATTATGTTCATGTGAAATTTCCCGGTCCAGATACACATTGGAACGGACATTTTAGAAAATCAAGAAATATTAAGTACCTTAGCATTTCAGAACAAATTTTATTTCCATTTGAAAGAAGAAAAAATGGAAGTATGGATGCGGTACATAGTTATAAATCAGGCATAGGCGCATTTGGGGCAATCCGATCATCAGGTAAGCGCAGTCACGCTGGTTGTGATTTGTATGCCCCAAAAGGCACACCTATTATAGCGATTAAAAATGGTTTAGTTATTCAGGAATACCCATTCTATATGAATACTCGTGCTTTGGAAATAG
>JBFFHG010000851.1:0-2573 GCA_041557055.1 Desulfosarcinaceae bacterium | reverse complement strand
CTGGCGGGCCTGGAGAGTGACAACCCCGGAGAGAGCGGCGCCGGTTCAAAAATATGCCACCCACGGCCGGACCATCTGGAAACCGCGTACAGACCGGTCGAGACAGATCTCGAAGGCGCTATCGCCGCCATTTGGCAAGACCTGCTGGGCATAAATCCCATCAGCGCGGATGATAATTTCTTCGATCTGGGCGGCAATTCGCTGATCGGCACGCGTATCATCTCAAGGATACGCGATACCCTCAAAACCAATGTTTCACTGGAAGCTCTCTTTAACCATTCAACCGTGACCCGCCTGGCGCGGTATATTTCGGAAACGAATCACCAACCGGCTGCCGCGTCCCCCGGCCCGGAAGCAACCGGCGGCAGAGAGATTCTGACAATATGAGATCCGTGGAACAATATTTATTGGATTTGGGAAAATCGGAAATCCATGTCCGGCTGGACAGTGGCGGACAACTCAAGGTCGATGCGCCGCGAAACCGGTTATCGCCGGATATCGTCAACGGTTTGAAATCCAGGAAAAGTGAAATCATCGCATTTTTGGAACAGAACCCATCCCCCCATGGGGATGATCTCCCCCCGGTGATCAAAGCACCCCGTGATGAACCCCTCCCGTTGTCTTCGGCCCAACAGCGATTATGGTTCCTCGATCAAATGGAAGGGGGCAGCGCCCACTACAACCAGTTGATGGCCCTGAAAATCGAGGGTGCCCTGGATTTGGACAGGTTAAAGCGCAGCCTGCTGACCATTATCGAGCGTCACGAAGCGTTGCGAACCACCTTTGTGATGAAAAACGGACAACCGGTCCAGGTTGTTTCTAATCGGCCCCGGATGGATTTTAAATCCATCGACCTTGATGGGATGACCGCCTCTCAAAGGGAAAAAGAGATCGTCCGGCTGACCCTGGAAACCGGGCAACACCCGTTCGACCTTGCAAAGGGGCCGTTGATGCGGCTGCGGCTCATATCCGCGGCCCCGGACCAGTACGTCCTGATTATCGCGGCCCATCACATCGTGTGCGATGCGTGGTCCAATGCCGTATTCCTGCATGAAATGGCCGCCGCCTACCAGGGCGGCGCACCATCCATTTTCGGCGCCGGCCGAACATTGCCGGTCCAGTATGCGGATTACGCCCTGTGGCAACGCCGCAGCCTGGCATCGGAACGCTTGAAAAAACAACTTGCCTATTGGAAGAAACAATTGGGGGGCGCGCCGCCGGTGCTGGCCCTGCCCCTGGACCGTCCCAGGCCTCCGGTGCAGCGATTCAGGGGGCGGACGTTTACATTTCACTTGCCTGCCGAGGTGGTGTCCGCCCTTGGCAAGCTGTCCGCAAAGCTGAATACAAGCCTTTACACGGCGCTCCTGGCGGCCTACGCCGGATTGCTTTTCCGCTACACCAATGAAACCGATCTGGTCATCGGCTCTCCGGCCGCTAACCGGACACACACTGAATTCGAACCCTTGATCGGCTGCTTTGTCAACAATTTGGTTCTCCGGTTGGATTTTTCCGGAGATCCGACCTATACCGAACTTCTTGTCCAGGCCCGCCAAACCACATTGGCGGCATTCGCCAACCAGGATCTGCCTTTCGACCAGTTGGTTCAGGCATTGGCGCCGGATCGGAATTTGAGCCACACACCGATATTTCAAACCGCCTTTGTATTTCAAAATGTGCCCAAGGAGAGATGGCGGTTGGCGGATTTGACGGTCACGCCTGTGAAAGTGGCGCCATGGATCGCGCTTTTTGATCTGACATTGCGGATGGAAGAAGATGAGGCCGGGATGACGGCCGCTTTTGAATACAATACCGATATCTTCGATTCAGCATCCATTATCCGCATGGCCGAGAGTTTTCAGATGCTGTTGTCAGGTGTGCTGGCCCAGCCGCATCAGCCGGTATCTGAAATTGTCCTGATGACGACGGACCATTACAAACCGGCGTCCCTTGCGGCCCCGGGCGCCGGAGGCGCAACGCTGTGCTCTCTGTTCGAAGCCGCGGCTGAAACGCACGCCCATAAAACAGCCGTCACCTTGCGGGAGCGGCAATTGACTTACGACCGGATCAACCGGGAAGCCAACCAGCTTGCCCGGCACTTGAGAAAGCTCGGCGTGGGTCCCGATAGGGTCGTGGGCCTGTGCATGGCGCGCGAGCCGGAGATGATCGTCGCCCTGCTTGGCATCTTGAAAGCGGGGGGGGCATACCTGCCGCTGGACCCGGATTATCCGCCCGAGCGAATCGCGTTCATGATGGCGGACGCCGGTGCGGCGGTGGTGGTCGGTCGGAGCGCTTCCCTCTCCGCCATGGGCGGCATAGCCGCAACCGTGGTGGATCTGGATGAAGACAGACAGTCGATTTCGGGCAATGCGTCCACCAATTTGACCCTGCCGCTGCAACCGGCGCATATGGCCTATGTGATCTACACGTCGGGATCCACGGGGCGTCCCAAGGGGGTGATGGTCAGCCACGGCAATGTGACGCGGCTGTTTGGCGCGACCGCAGTGCAATACGGATTCGGCCCGGAGGATGTTTGGACGCTTTTTCACTCCTACGCCTTTGACTTTTCGGTATGG
>JBFFHG010000850.1:0-2583 GCA_041557055.1 Desulfosarcinaceae bacterium | reverse complement strand
GAAAATCAGAGTTACCAACGCCTGGAGGGCGTTATCGAAAAACTGAAAGAGTTGCAGTGAGGGGCGGTCTATTCTCATACGACACATTTGCCTCGCAAGGCGTTAGCGCAAAAGGGAATGCCGATGGAGAAGAACATTACCCCATCCTGCGGTTGCGGCGATCAATCCAGAGGCGGGCGCGACCTCCAAAAGCTTGAAATTCTGCCTATCTGCAAGGAGGGGGCGGCAGAGATCAATGTGCCCTGCTGCGGGCCGCCGGCAGGCCCTCCCAGTGCTGTTCATGAACGGCCGGGATATGTTGTATGCGGTTTTGTGGAGGGGGTTGTTCATACGCCGGCAGGACCGGTGCCGCGCGTCAGGACGCAACTGGCGCGTCAGGATCATTTGGGGGCCCTGCGGGTTCGCATGGGGATCCGGCGCAATGATTATAAGGTGGCTCCCGGGCTCTATGTCTTTGGCGCTCCAGATGCTGAAGCGCCTGTGCTGGTAACAGCCAACTACAAGCTCAGCTTTGATCATCTGAGGCGTTGCCTGGGGGGAGTGGACGCCTGGGTGCTGGTGTTGGATACCCGTGGGATCAATGTGTGGTGTGCGGCCGGCAAAGGAACATTCGGCACGCAAGAGATTATCCAACGGGTGCATCTCACCCGCCTCGCCCTGATGGTGAACCATCGTAAATTGATTCTGCCCCAGTTGAGCGCTCCGGGAGTGGCAGGACAACAGGTCAACAAAGGGTGCGGCTATGAGGTGGTCTGGGGGCCGGTTGGGGCCAGGGATCTTCCTCTTTTTCTGAGTTCGGGGTGCATCGCTGAAGAGAAGATGCGGCGGGTGACTTTTTCCATGCGGGAGCGTATGGTGCTGATTCCGGTGGAGTTGAGTATGGCCCGCAAAATGCTGGCATGGGCCCTGTTGGCCGTTTTTGTGTTTTCAGGGATCGGTCCCCATGTTTTTTCGCTGTCCATGGCCTGGGGGCGGGGATGGTTGGCCGCCATGGCCTGTGCGGCAGGGATTCTGTCCGGTTGCGTGGTGGTTCCTCTTTTATTGCCCTGGATTCCGGGGCGCGCCTTTGCATTAAAGGGCGCGTTGACTGGTTTGGTATTGAGTTTCATGGCGGTATGGGCAATGGGGGGCAGCCCCCACCTCTCTTTTTTGTCTGCTTTGGCATTGGTGTTTTTCACAACCGCCATGAGTTCTTTTCTGGCCATGGATTTTACCGGAGCGACCCCGTTTACGTCGCCGACGGGTGTGGAAAAGGAGATGCGCAGGGCCATTCCGCTGCAATTGGCGGCGCTTTTGCTGGCGGCCGGACTTTGGGTCGGATCAGTCTTTTGAAGCGATAGTGCGTTTGCCCCTGGATTTACGGGCTGTGAAAAACCGGTCAGGGGCAGAAAAAGGTAAGAGAATAAGAAAAAATGCAATCCATCCGTTATCTTGATGATGTTGTCACTTTGGCGCTTGATGATGAACTTTGCGTGGGGTGCGGCGCCTGCACCCAGGTCTGCCCGCACGGTGTGTTGGCCATGAATGGCCGTAAGGCCCGAATTGTGGACCTGAACGGCTGTATGGAGTGCGGTGCCTGCGCCAAAAATTGCCCCACCAATGCCCTGACTGTCACACCCGGCGTGGGGTGTGCCGCCTATATCATTCAGAACTGGATAAAAGGCAAGGAGAAGGCTTCCTGCGGCGGGGCGGGGTGCTGTTAGTTTTCCGCCCCTGCAAAAGAAGCTGTCAATGCGTACCTGCGCATGAACACCGGCCCCATGGCGTGATCGAGGGGCAGGGTTTCAATGGTCTTTTGCATCATTGAGGATTTGGCGGACGGTGAGCAACAGTTCGTCCCGGATGATGGGTTTCATGATCAGGGCGCGGATTTTTAAATGGTCAAGGATATCCTGAGTTATTTTTTCACTATACCCGGTGCAGATGATTACCGGAATTTCCGGGCGAATGGTTAATATTTTACGGGTCAGAATATCACCGGTCATGTTGGGCATGGTCATGTCGGTAATGATCAGATCGAATGCTTCCGGGTTGCTTTCGAAAAGCACCAGGGCTTCCATGCTGCTGGTTCGAATGGTTACGTGATATCCCATGCGTTCAAGGATTTGCTTGCTCAGATCGGCCAGCGGGGGTTCGTCGTCTACAAAAAGGATATGCTCGCGGCCACCGGGGATGACCACCTCCACTTTGGTTTGAATGGTTTCGTTCATGTAAATGACGGGGAGATAAATTTTGAAGCTGGCCCCCTGGCCCGGTGTTGATTTGACTTCCACGGCGCCCTTGCAACTGTGCACGATGCCTTGGACCACGGCCAGTCCCATGCCGGTGCCCTCGCCCTTCTCCTTGGTGGTAAAGTAAGGGTCGAAAATTTTATCCATAATTTGAGGGGCAATTCCCGGGCCCGTATCGCTGACTGTGATTTTGAGATATTCGCCGGGTGTCATGTCCGGGTGTCGGTCGGTAAAATCATGGTCGAGGCTCTCCTCGGTCAGTTCCACTTTCAAGGTGCCGCCTTTGGGACGCATGGCATGACCGGCGTTGGTGCACAGGTTCATGATCACCTGGTGAATCTGGATAGGATCG
>JBFFHG010000849.1:0-2586 GCA_041557055.1 Desulfosarcinaceae bacterium | reverse complement strand
GGCGGGAATACCAGGTCGACCCATCAACGGATACCTCCAGGTAAAGGTAATCCGCATAGGCTTCCGTGCGGCCGGTGATCTGAAAGATCAGTTGCGCGGCCGAGACCTGGCTGAGGTCCTGGAGCGGCGCCTCGATCCAGTTGTCGGCATTGTTGGTGTAATTTTCTCCTGGGCTGACAGCCAATGCCGGCGCATCCGCGGTGCTGGGCAGATCGGCCACGGCCCAGGCGTCGCCGCTGCCGCCCGTACTCCAACCCTCCGGCAACCCGACATCGAAACTCTCTTGCCAAAGCGTCCGGCGGCCGGTGTCCAGGCTGTAGATGCGAACGCCCGGCGCTGATACGTCCACGCTGATGCTTCCGTAATTGGAAAACCAGGCCAAACGGTCCATCTGATCGCTGGCGGCCACCGACAGGATGTTGGCGTCGCTGAACCCGGCCGGGTAGAAGGGATCGAGATCGTTGTCACCGGCGCTGTTGCCGGCCGCACAAACGAAAAGAGCGTCGCCATCGGCCATGACGCTTTGCAACGCACTGCTATAGCCGGTGCCGCCCCAACTGCAGTTGATGATTTTGGCCCCTTTGGACAGGGCATATTCGATCGCTTCAATGGCGTCGGCCGTGGAACCTTCACCAAAGGCGTTCATGAAACGCAAGGGCATGATTTTCACCTGCCAGGCGACACCGGCAATGCCCCGGGCGTTATCGCCCGCTGCGGCGATGATGCCGCCCACATGGCTGCCGTGGCCGCCGGCATCCTGGGGATCGTTATCCCCATCGGCAAAATCCCAGCCATGAACATCATCGATCAATCCATTGCCGTCGTCGTCAAGGCCGTTGGCCGGAATCTCCTGGGGATTGGTCCAGATGTTGGGGGCCAAATCCGGGTGGCTGAGATCGCAGCCCGTATCCACCAATGCCACCACAATCTCGCCGCTGCCGGTTGTTGTGTCCCAGGCTGTCACGGCATCCATATCCGCTCCCGGGGTGCCCGTAAATCCGTTGACTGTCTGCCCGGTGTTATAAAGCCCCCATTGCAGGTTGAAATGGGTGTCGTCCGGAAGGTTTTGGGAATGGATCATGTAGTTGGGTTCTGCAAATTCCACGTTGGGATCATTGGCGTAAACCGCCAGGGCCTGATTCACGGTGGTCCCGTCTGCAAGAATGATATGCCGGATGCCGCTGCGGCCCATGGGCCGGGAGCGGCGCACCCGGGCGGTTCGCTGCAATCCGGCCCGGCTTGCGGCACTGGCCCCGGCCTTGAATTGAACCAGCAGTTCCCCCTTTTTGTAAGGCATGTCGGCGGCATCAGCCACAGCGCTGAACAGGTGAAAAAATGCACCTGCTGTCAGCAAAATCAAAATAACGGCGCGATTGGACCCCATATCCGATCCCTTCCGAATCAAGAATTTTTCGTGCGGGGAAAAGATCTCCCAGAAGGGGTATCGACGCCTTGCATATGAAACTTGAGCCGGCCCCTGCAGGGCCGGGAAAATCTGTTGACAGCGGCTGCCGTCGGCAGAAGGGTATGGCCATATCCGCAAGCGCTTCAGGCAGGCACGGCCATGGGGCCCTGCCCATTATACCCCGGCACTTGGACTATTGAATTGTGAATTGCCCTGCGGCCGCCCTCATTCCGTTGATGTGGAACTCCACCCGGTAGGCGCCCGGCTGCCAGCGGCCCGGTTTTTGGTAGCCCCACGCCATGGCCCGCCATGGTGCGGTCCAGGTGGCTTCGCAGGTGGCGTCGGCCGTTTGGTGGGTCAGCAACGTACCGTCCGGGTTGAACCAGAATGCTTTGATTTGATAGTCCAAGCGCCTGCCCGGCGCAGGCAGTGAAAGATCGAGCTCCCAACCAACGAAGGTGGTCGACGCCCGGGGCAATACCGACTGATAATTGCGTTCGCTGCGCGGACACATTTCATAGCCGGTTTGAAAAAATTTTACTTTGACGGAATCGTAGCGCAATGGCGGAGCGTTGCCGAACAGGTTGGATTGAACAATCCGTTCACAATTGGTGATGGCTTCCCGAATCCGGGCCTGACCATTTGAATTCGCCCCGGCCAGAGCTGTCTGCAGCCGGTTGGCAGCCTCCCGGCCCAGGACAATGGCCTTGGATTCGAGCAGGAACTCCGCCTTATCCTTGGAAAGGCCCTGAATTCCGTTGCGCATGTGATCGTTTTCAGCCAAGACGGACAGCTCGGTGTTAAAAGCAAGAACCAGGGCCCTGATGGCCTCTTTGGGCAGGCCGTCAGTGATCCGGACCGGCATGAGCGCCGAATAATTGTGTGCTTCATGCCGTGTCCACCATCGTTCCATGATCAGCTTGAAGGAGCCGTCATCCTGCTCTTCAAAAATTCTTGAAAGCATCTCGTCCATGTTATCAGCCGGCGAGATCTTGGTAAAAGCCCTGGTCGATCCCAAGGGTTGGTAGGCATGGATAATCTCCATGGCCCCGCCCACATCGATGGTTCGTCCGAAAACATTGGTCACCTCTCCCGTCACCTGGTCGATTTGGAGGTGATATTCGCCCTTGTCCGCGGCCCTGGCTTTTAAATAGGGCTTGTAACGGTCAAAGGCGTAGGTG
>JBFFHG010000848.1:0-2597 GCA_041557055.1 Desulfosarcinaceae bacterium | reverse complement strand
GTCAAAATGGTAATAACTCAGAAAACGGCTGGCCCGCGCGGATATCAGGGTCTTAAAGAGCAGTGGCGCCTTTTCCCGTGCAGCACCATAAAGCCAGTTCACAAAGCGATCTCCAAGAAGTGATTCGGTCCGGACATGTCCGCTTTGACGATCGATATACTGGTGGATTGCCGAAGGATTCATATCAAGCAGGCTTTCTCGTATTCTTTTTTTGATACGCATGCAGGACCAACAGCAGAAGATCGATAAGCTTTTCACAGGCAGCGGCGGGCAAGGCATCCGATAAAAGATCTTGCCGGACTGCCCCGAGAAAATCAGCGGCGTTGCCGCCGTTCAGGATCTGCATCAGGGATTGGTTATAAAAACCGTTTCGCCAGGATTCCATAGAATCCAATTCGCTCATGTTTTTGCGGAAAATGGCATACGCCTCATCGATGTGCTCGGTTCGCAGGGTGTTGCGATAGTATTTTTCAGCAGCCTGGTTGAACTCACGCCCATTCAGCCGAAGCGGCGTTCTTTTTTTGGAGCCTGTAATTTTATGGGACAGGCGTTGCGCCACGGCATATTCATCTGGGTGATTAATGCGCTGTTCCAGGTCTGTGACGGTCGAGTCCATTTTCAACATCTCGATCAATTCCCGGCCATCCTGGCGAAGTATTCGAATCAGGGCCCGGTGATATTCAATGCCGGGAACACGGATATAGCCGGCGTAACGGCGACTGTGCCGCGTGTGTCGACACAACTTCAGAATCCCGGCCATAAAACGATTGGCGGTTCTCTGCTGGACATAAAATGTCGGGATGCCGATGGCCGCCCCGAAGAAAAATTGGCGGCGTTCACTTTCAGCCGTTGGTGTGTCGGGAATATCGGCATGCGTCACCTTGTGTTGCAAGATATATTTGTACGCCAGCAGAGTGGTTAAAAGTTGTAAATCCACAGATGCACACATATCCTCCGCTTTTTCAAAAAGGCTGTAGTGGCGGGATTCGAAACCGGAAAAACCCATTTTTTTGTATCGGCGCAGCTTTAGAAGCCTATAAAGCGGCATCCGGCGGTCGAAGATGCCCATGCCGCACAGATCGGCTTTAAGCCGCAGGTCGTTATCAAGTTTTCCGTCGAGGCAAGGGCTTGCGTCCGTGCTGAGCAAGGAAACCAAATAGTCGATGAGGCGGAAATCAATGACAAAGTCCCCTTTGAGTCCAAGCGCTTTGCTCATGGCACGGTCAAGCCATTGGGGACCGAAAGGGGTGAACGGTTGCCCGCAGAACTTGATATCCGCCTTTTGCTTCCATCGCCGCCATATCATGCGAAGATGGGTGTAGTCCAGTTCGTGGGGAAGGAACCCCAAAACCCTTTCGGGGTGAAAATCGTTGAAATCCAGACGATAAGGGGCCGCCGTATAGGTACCCACGAACAAGGGCAGGAAATGCTCACTGATTTTTATTACCAGATCGCCGTAATATTTTTCATCATGCTCCGAAAAACCCGAGTGCGGGTCTTGCATTAATTGTGACAACCGGCGGCTTCCCAAGCTGATGTGGGTGCCGTTGTTGGCCAGGCAAATATTGGAAGTCCTGGGCAACACCACCAGATTGTTGGCGATAATCCCGGCCTCCTTCAATTTGGACAATGTATTGAGCTGACTGCGTGAAAGAACTTCGTGGCACAGCACCATATAACGGTGCTTGGCCTCGCCCTGATCCCAACCCGAGAGGCACGGGCTCATGAAAAGCTCCCGGTAAAAGGCATCGGAAATCAAATTATTCAATTGTTTTTGGCGCACAGGCGGATGCGGCGCATAGTAGACAACGGCTGTTGTCCGTTGGTCTCCAGTTCGAACACTTTATTGGCATATTGCACCAAGAGCTGGGTCAACAGATACCGCAAGAGGATCTCTTCGGCAACCGCTTGCCCCAATCCCCGGGTTTGGGCGCTGATCGGGAAGAATGAGTGGGTCTCAGGGGAGGTGTTGTCATTTAAAAAGTGACCGAGCATTTTCTCCCCGGTTTCCCTGATCATGGCTGGAATACCAAGACGGCCGATGACCTGGGCCAATGATACTTTCAACAGATACGAGATGGGGATGCGCAGATAGGTTTTTGCGTTATGCCTCAGAAAGAATCGATGGCTGTCGCCACGCTGCGGACCGTTGTGCTGCTGCTTATCGGCCAGCAAATCGTTCTCTAAAACGGACTTGGCATAGGGATTCAATGTCTCCAGCGGGAAACGGACCCAACTGTTTTCCCAGACCTGATCTGATGAACCGAGGTAATTTTCAAGGGCGGAAAGTGTTTTTTCAGGCGCATCTCCGGAGGCGACCCGGGTGACGATGTTTTTAAAGTAGCCCGAGGTTTCGATGGTTTGCGCCAAGTCGGCGTGCTGACGGGAGCCGGCTACCGCCACTTGCAATTCATTTTCCGTTCCGGCCGTTGCATCTTGCAAAGCAAACGGCAGTTTTTCTATCCAGGGGCCGGCCGTCACATCGGTTATTCCAAGCAAATCCATGAATCGCAGAAGACTGACGGTCTCCTTTTCCGGTTTTGAAGCGGATTGGATGAGCATCAATGGACGGGTTGCCGAAAGCGCCGTGTTCATAT
>JBFFHG010000847.1:0-2603 GCA_041557055.1 Desulfosarcinaceae bacterium | reverse complement strand
TTTTAATATTCATTTATTTTTTGTATACAAAAAAACAGGGCCGCCAACAAGATCAACAACTTGGCCCAACAGCTCGTTCCCATTTTAAAACGGAAAGGATTTCATTCATGACCCAAGATACAAATCAATTGTACCAGGAAAGAGAGACCCGCCTGAACCGGGCGATCCAACTCAAGGAGCCTGATCGTGTGCCCTTGATGTCATCCCTCGGCTTTTTCCCGGCGATCCGCAAAGGGTCCACCATCCGTGCGGCAATGTATGATGCGGACCAAATGATTGCAGACTGGGTGGACACCTATAAGGCGTTTGAACCGGACCTCTATCAAAACCCTTTTGGCTCAAGGTTTCTGGGAGCCATCATGGACGCGCTGGACTTCAAGCAACTCACCTGGGCCGGCCACGGCCTGAATGAAAATGCGCCCTACCAGTTCCAGGAAAAGGAGTACATGCAGTCCGATGAGTATGACGCACTTATCAACGACCCCACGGATTTCATCCTGCGCGCCTATTGGCCCAGAATATTCGGCGCCTTGTCTGCATTCAGGGATCTTCCCCCAATCGCCGGCGTCATCACATACAGCATGGGGCTAACCGATCTTGCCGTATTTGGCAGCCCCCGGGTGCAGGAGGCAATAAACTCCCTGATCAAAGCGGGAGAGGCCGCCCAGATTTTGATCAAAAGCGCAAAGCAATTGGACCGGCAGATGAAGGACCTGGGATTTCCAGCCATGCACGGCGCTTTCACCCAAGCCCCGTTTGATACACTCTCCGACTACTTCAGAGGCACACGCGGCACCATGCTGGATATGTTTCGCATGCCCGACAAAGTGCTGTGCGCTGTGGAAAAACTCTACCCAATCATGCTGAAAAGAGGCTTGGCGGCCAAAAACAGCGGTGTGCCAAGAGTATTTATCCCCATTCATAAATGCCTGGATGATTTCATGTCCCAGGAACATTTTAAAAAATTCTACTGGCCGACACTTCGGAAGCTTTTGATCGAGTTAATTGATGCGGCGCTGACCCCCCATTTGCTCTGGGAAGGCAATGTATCTTCCAGACTGGAATTGATTGGCGAGATCCCCAAGGGCAAAGCGATCTACCAATTCGAAAACACGGATATTTTCAAAGCCAAGGAGATTCTTGGCGACACAGTGTGTGTCATGGGCGGCGTGCCCATATCCTTGCTATGTACCGGGACATGCGATGATGTGACGGCCCATTGTAAAAAACTGATCCGCACCGTCGGCAAAGGCGGCGGCTATATCCTGGACGCCTCCACTGTTCTCGATGACGCCAAGCCCGAAAACGTAATGGCCATGATCAATGCCACCAAACGTCACGGCCTTTATGTATAGCGCGATGGAACGCAAAACCCATGTCCGGCAGGTACGCCGGGGCCTGATTTTCCTGTTGACGGCAAAAGGGGTATGTGACAATAAAACGTTGATATTTCAATTCATTCCGGACAATTGGGATCATCATCATTCGGCCTGCGGGGCGCGCAACGCACAGGAATCATTATGAAGCGTCAAAACCATCAATCCATAATCAGCAGGAGAGTTTCATCCCATTGAAAATCACACTTCGACAAAAAGCGTATCGAGCTATCAGGAACAAAATCATCTATTTTGAGCTTAAACCCGGAGAAAAGATTCTGGAAAGCAAGATCGCCCAGTCTTTGAAGTTGGGCCGCGTACCGGTTCGAGAAGCGCTGGCCATGCTGGAAAGCGAAAAACTGATTACCAAAACAAAAGGATATGGATATGTGGTTACCAAACTTGATGATTCCGAGATTGAAGATTACCTTACAATTCGATCAACCTTGGAAAGCATCGGCGCCGCCCTGCTGATTGCAAGGATAACCGATAGCGACATCCAGAAAATCAAAAAGCATGTCGGGAAATCCAAAGAAATTTATAACCATTCGGATTTACAAAAAATAATCGAAAGCGACACAAAATTTCATGATCTGATGTATCGCGCGACAAAATCAGAGGCCTTCTATCAAACCATTTCAAGCCTGTTGGATAAAACGATCATGATGCGCGCCGCGGCCCTGCACAGCCCAAAAGGACGCGAATCCTCCATTCACGATCACATTGAAATCTTAAAAGCCGTTGAGCAAAGGGACCTTGAAAAACTCCAGGAATTAATCCGCGAGCATCTCAAATTCGCCCCGAAACATTACGAATCCATAAAGCCGCTTCTCTTTTTCTGATCGAGGATGCCGTGTTTAAACGGCTTTTTTTATTTCGCCGACTTGCCGGTAAGTCGGTTGTGCAGGGTCCGGATCGAACAGCAAAATCTCAGAATAATAGCCGATAATGGGCGTCAGCATATGGTTAAAGTCATGGGCCACCCCGCCGGCCAGATGGGCCGATGGCTTCAATCTTTTGGATCTGTTGGAATTGATCTTCCAGATTTTTCTGCTCGGTGATATCCGTCAGGTTGACGACCATGCCGGTGGGTTGCCCGCGATCATCTTTGATAAGGGCGGCGCTGACACTCGTATTGCGCGTGCCCCCGAATTTGGTTAGCCTGCTGGTCTTGAATGTCAGCGGCATACCTTTCCATCACTTGCAAGTCGCGGGTTTTCTTTTCCA
>JBFFHG010000846.1:0-2604 GCA_041557055.1 Desulfosarcinaceae bacterium | reverse complement strand
CCGGCCAGCAGACCTCCCGTGAAAAAAACGATCCAGGGAAATATCGGGAAATAACCTTCCACCAGTGCATGGCGAAAAACCCCGCCAAGACCGACCTGATCCGCCATTTGTCTGTTGAACTGCTTTAACGGCGTGTCCAGATAGTTTTGCAGCATTCCGGTTGCCGCCAGGACGGCAATCATCATCAGAATCAAGTTGGTGTCTGAAAGCCTTCGCAGCAAAGGGGCCGTCATCAGCGCCGCGCCGATCATGTGAAGTACGTACCAGGAGCCCATGGAAAACCAGTGGGGTGTCAACCCATTCATCAGGTATCCCAATCCCAAGATGATCCCCCCTCTTACCACCAGAAGAAGATCGACCCGGTCCCGGCGCTCCGAAAGCAAGGTAACCCCCAATCCTGAGAGTATAATGAACAAGGGCGCAGCCAGACCGCCCAGCGCGCCGGTCAACAAAATGAACAAACTTTTCCCTGGTTGGGCGCAACCCCACATAGACACATGTTGGGCAATCATCAGCAGTACGGCAACGCCACGCAGTGCATCGATAAACGCCAATCTTTGCTGCGGCGTTATGGACCGCGTATTATTGTTTTTCATCAACCCTCCGAATCAGATCCTTAATATGGGCATGCCGATGCAACCGATATCGATGATAAAATGACATATAATGGCCGGCGTGACACTTTTGCCGCGCTGGACGATCAGGCCGAGAAGAAATCCGTAAGCCAATGAGAAAAGGCCCAATATTGCACCGGCAATCATAAAGTGAATCAGGGAGTAAATCAGGCACTGCACGATCAGTGCCGTCCACTTGGAATAATCGGCGCTGACAATCGCTCTGTACAACGCCAGCCGATACATGATCTCTTCGGAAAATGCATTCATTATGCTTAAAATGATAGCCGGAGGCCAGAATTCCGCTCCCCGCAAGGTGGGCTGCTTAAGAACCAAAAGCTCAATTGAATAGTAACTGCTTGCGACAAGACCGATCAAAAACAGATTTGAAAAGCGGCCCCATTTGAACCACGGCCGAATCGGTTCGTTGAATTTTTTCATCCAGACCAACGCCCAGGCGGGGATTGACATAACCGGCATATAGTAAAAAATACGGGCGTATGCATCAGACAACGATGCCACCGGTTGAAAGGGCCATTTCCAAACCCTTAATTGGCGGGTCAGATAGTAAATCAGAAAAATGGCCGCCAGATAGGACACCGTAAGGCCTGCCGCGAACAACAATCGTTTCAGATTATCAAAATCCTTGTTAATATGGTTGCCGGGGTGCGGGGCGCTTTTGAATTTATGATGAAAGCAAAAAACCATCAGAAAAATCGAAATTGAAAACAGAATATAGGTAGCCATCGTGAACTGTGTCTGGGTCAGGTTGAAATACAATCCGTGCTCATTTTCAAACACGTTGAGTAGAATCCGCACAACGGCATAGATCAACAAATAAGACGCAAAAACGACACCGCGCATATGTTCGCGCAGCCATCTGCCAGAGTGGACAACTGCATGCAGCCGTTTCAGAAACAGATAAATTCCAAGGTCGGCGATGATCGCATACAACGGGGTTGGATTTTGGAAATTCAGATAAAGACCATACAATTTCATGGCGATATATTTGCCCTGCCAACATCCGAAAAGCAACCAGAACAGACCGACGAATGCCTGGGTCAGGGGCAGATAGAGACATACCGCATCGAATACATCGAAAAATTTCCATCTCAGTAAAAAACAAAAAAGCGCGCCAAAAACCATAAACAAAATCAGGCCGGCGTGAAGCGTGTGGGATG
Source organism: Desulfosarcinaceae bacterium (assembly GCA_041557055.1). Taxonomy (GTDB): domain Bacteria; phylum Desulfobacterota; class Desulfobacteria; order Desulfobacterales; family Desulfosarcinaceae; genus JARRKU01. The sequence continues at coordinate 809 of JBFFHG010000846.1, read as the reverse complement.
GACTGTGCAACATGCTGTCGAAAAAAAGCTGCGCACGCCACCCGTTAAAAGAGCGATGGAGCATACTCGTCGTGTATGATCCCAAAAAGGCTATTGGCAACGAAGTCAACATGGAAAAGGTTATGAACAGCTTCACACGCTTTTTCGGATAGCCCGAAGCCAACAACTGCTTCCCGGACAAAATCAAAAATATGGCGACACCGAAGAAGATGGTGCCCAAACATACGACTTCTCCAATATTTTTTATCATGGGGTATTTTTCTAACACATTTTTACTCAGTATTACCATGGGTGAAAAATGTTTTAATAGCTTGTAACACGCTTCTTGGTAAATATTTTTTCAGTTTTTTCTTGACAATTCCAATGAAGTCTGAAATACGACATCCAGTTTTTTCAATCAAGTATTGTTCCGAAACATTTTTTATCAAAAATACCGGAACCACCTCACGCATTAACGGCTTCTGAATTCGTTTACACTGCTAAATGCGGACAATCTCCGCGTGGGTTACGATTGCTGAAAAGTCTCCTTCAGTGAAAACAGTTTTTCTGATGGATGGCGTTTAACATGAGCCCCCCCCTGGCGATAGGGGTGATCCGGGCCTTCCGACAGAAGAGATATAGCAGCATTACTATAGATGACCGTCAGGCGACCTTAAGACAAACAACAAGAAAAGGAAGAAAGGAAATGAAAATGAGAAAAAAGTTAGGCATACTTATCATCCTGATGATCGGCATGGCATGCATGTTTGCCGCCTGTGAACCAAGTGAGTATGCGTCCATCGAAGCCACCTATGCGGATGTCGGCCCCT
>JBFFHG010000845.1:0-2610 GCA_041557055.1 Desulfosarcinaceae bacterium | reverse complement strand
GTCCGGCTCTCCCGGGCCGATGTGTTGCGGCTCGGCGCCGCCGGTCGGCACTTGGTCCGGCTGGAAGGAGAAAGCTCAAAGAGCGCTTTGCTGAAACAGTTGTTGGATTTAAAGCCCGCGACGCCCCTGCCGCCGTCAAAGGGCCTGATATCCACCCTGCGCAGCTACCAGCAACGGGGCGCGGAATGGCTGTGGTTTCTTTATGAGAATCGCTTCGGCGGGTTGCTGTGCGATGATATGGGGTTGGGCAAGACCCATCAGGTCATGGCCCTGATGGTGGCTTTGCGGGAGGGGGGATTTACGGCCGATCCTTTTCTGGTGGTCTGCCCCACGTCGGTGATTTCCCACTGGCAGCAGAAAATTGCTGCCCACGCCCCTGCGCTGAATGCCGCTGTTTACCACGGCGGTGGGCGCGACATCGGCCGGGCATTGGCGAATGCTGATCTCCTGGTGACGTCCTATGGCATTTTACGCCAGGATGTGCGGGCCTTGAGCGAGATCCCTTTTGCCATGGCTGTGTTCGATGAAAGTCAGTTTCTTAAAAACAGCGAGACGCTTGCCCATGGGGCGGCCCGGCGGATCGATGCCAAGATCAGGATCGGGTTGACCGGTACGCCCATTGAAAACAGCGTGGGAGAGTTAAAGGCGCTCATGGACCTGGTGGTGCCGGGCTACCTGGGATCGGATGACGCTTTTGCCAAGCGCTATCAGATCCCCATTGAGCAGTATCAAGATGCCGCCAAACGGCAGCAGTTGAGCAGCCTGATATCACCCTTTATTTTGCGACGCCTCAAGATAAACGTGTTGCACGAACTGCCGCCCAAAATCGAGGATTTCCGGATCTGCCGCCTGAGCCAGGAACAGGTCAAGCTTTACCGGGACGCTGTCGGCTCCAGGGGGCGACAGCTTGTTGCAGCCCTGGCCCGGGAACAAAACCCTGTGCCTTATATTCACATTTTTGCGTTGCTCAATTTGCTCAAGCAGATCTGCAACCATCCGGCCATGGTGGCCGGGGATGCGGACAACTATGAGAATTACGCTTCGGGCAAGTGGGATCTGTTCGCCGAGCTGATGGCCGAGTGCCTGGAGAGCGGGCAGAAGATCGTGATTTACAGCCAGTACCTGAAGATGATCGAGATTATCAAACGCTATCTGACGGATCAACAGGTGGCGTTTGCCGCGCTTACCGGCGCCAGTCGCAACCGTGGCCGGATCATCGAGCGCTTCAACAACGATCCGGAGTGCCGCGTTTTTGTGGGCAGCCTGAAAGCCGGCGGTGTGGGGATCGATTTGGTGGCCGCCTCGGTGGTGATTCACTACGACCGCTGGTGGAACGCCGCCAGGGAGGACCAGGCCACCGACCGGGTTCACCGCATCGGCCAGAGAAGAGGGGTGCAGGTGTTCAAGCTGGTGACCCAGGGCACCCTGGAAGAGAGAATCAATGCGATTATCGCTGCAAAGCGCGACTTGATGGACAGTATTGTCAAAGAAGACGATCCGGCCCTGGTGAAAACCTTCTCCCGCCTGGAGCTGATGGAGATGCTGGCCATGCCGGAAAATTCCGCGGAAACGGTGACGGGCTGACCCCATCGTTGCAAAAGCCGGAGGGCTTCGGATTTATGCCACGCCAGGGTTGAGGCGGCCGCCAATCACTCCGGCAGATAGTCCTCGATTTCGCTCAGAAAGCGGCTGGGCGGGTTGTACTGGCCCCGGCGGTAGTTGGCCGAGCTCAAGTATAAAAAGTTTTCCGCCCGGGTCATGGAGACGTACATCAGGCGGCGTTCCTCTTCCAGGTCGGCGGTGGAGTCCATGGATTTCCAGTGGGGAAAGAGCTGCTCTTCGCAGCCGATGACAAACACTGCACGGTACTCCAGCCCTTTGGAAGCGTGGATGGTTGAGAGCCGGACGCCGCGGGTATCTTCTTCTTCGTCATCTTCCTTGTCTTCTCTGATCAGGGCGGCCTCCTCCAGGAAGTCGAGCAGGGTCGCTTTTTTGGAGGCCGAATAGATCAACTGGTCGATGTTTTCCTGGCGGGTGGTCATGTCCCGCTGGTTGCCTTTGGCATACTCCTCAAGGTGTTCCATGTACCGAATCCGGGTGATGATTTCCTGGATGGCCTGGGCCGGTGCAAGGGTTTTGATATCGTCGATGAGGGCCAAAAAGTCCTTGAGGGCGTTGTAGAGCTTGGGAGAGAGAACTTTGTTGACGACCGCCAGACGCACGGCATCCAGGAGACACATGCCTTCCTGGCGCAGGGCGGCGATTGTTTTGAGAGTGCCCGGCCCCACGCCCCTTTTGGGGGTATTGATGATACGCTCCAGGGAGACGTCGTCTTTTTCAAACTGGCCCACGGCCAGATAGCTTACCAGGTCCATGATCTCCTTGCGCTCGAAAAAGCCTTTGCCCCCCATCATCTGATAGGGAATATTCCAGGCCCGGAAGGTCTGTTCAAAAGAGAGGGAGCAAAACTTGGTGCGGTAGAGCACGGCCAACTGATCGTAGGGGATGCCCGATTGTTGCATTACGCGGATTTTGGAAGCCACCCATTGGGCTTCTTCTTCTTCATTGTAAAAGTTGTGCAGTTCCACCACGCCGCCTTTTTTATCGGAG
>JBFFHG010000844.1:0-2612 GCA_041557055.1 Desulfosarcinaceae bacterium | reverse complement strand
TTATCCTTTGGCAGCTCCTGGTTCACTTCGATCAGGTTTCCCTCCGGATCGCGAAGGTGCAGGCAGCGGATACCCCATGCCGGCATATCGCACGGTTCGTTAATGCAGGTTATGTTTTTCTTGAGAAACCCTTGGTAGCAAAGGTCTATATCATCGACGGTAAAGGAGAGCATGATCTTGTCGTGGATCTTGTCACGCGCCTCGGTGACGTGACCGATATGGCTCTCCATAAGGTCTGCCTGAAAGATGGCGAGTTCCACCGAGTTCTCGGTACGAAAGGAAGCGTATACGTCGCCCTTCTTGCCCCAGGTTACTGGAAGCCCCAGCCCTTTGTTGTAAAAATCGAATGTTTCATCAAAACGTTGTGTCATTATGCGAATCTGTGCATATTTCATCGGATCAACCTCCATTGTCGAGTTTGATCACACTTTGCCATCTTGGCGGCCTGCTGTATTGTAAAAATCGGACATCCGTCGTTTTTGTCGGTACGCAGCCGGGGTGATCCCGGAAAATCGCTTGAATTCCCTGATGAAATGAGCCTGGTCGTAGTAATGGCACCGCAGGGCAATGTCGGTCAGATCAAAATCCTCGTCGTGGGCGAGCAGACCTTTGGCGCAAATGAATCGCTGGATACTGCAGTAGGTTTTTGGCGAAATGCCGAAACGGTTCTGGTAATGACGGTGCAGTTGCCGACTGCTGAGTCCGGTCGTTCGAGCAAAATCGCCGAGACTCTGCTCTGGATCCTTTTCTTGCATGCGCAGGAGGAGATCGCCTTCGCCGGTGGCGGAAATCTTCATTATGGTAAAGCAGCAGTCGAGATAGGATAGGAGGTCTTCGGCATCCTTTATGGTCCACAGCTCCATCAGATCAATGTCGGAATCTGTCCGCAGCATGGCTTCGGCAAAGGTGACGGACGAGTTGTTGAAGTCGGCGACGCGACACCGGAAAAAGACATCGATAGCCGCCGGATAAAAACGGCAGCCGACGGTAATTTGTCCTTTGTCAATGGTCACCTCGATGCGTTTATCCCAGATACCGGTCAGAACGATGGCATTGCTTTCTTTTGGGTAAATATCGATAACCAGATCGAAGCATCCGTCGGGAAGGATCGTATGTTTTTGTTCGGCGGAAAGGTTCGATCCGTCGGCCACCCAGTAGCTCTGGATCAACTTTTCGAGGAGTGGGCTTGGCGCTATTTCACGGAAATTCATTTCCTATTATCCTTCAAATACTCGTAAAGGGTCGGCCTCGATATCCCCATCACCTTGCATATCGTTTTAACCGTATGCTGTCTGCTGTCGTACATACGCCGTAATGTCCTGACCTGGGCCGGCTTCAGCTTGGGCTTTCGTCCGCCCATGCCCTGACTGCTGATGGCCCGACCTTGGTCCTCTCCCTGATCAGGTTGCGCTCAAATTCGGCCAGGGCACCGAACAGGTGAGGCACAAGCCGTCCCCCCGAGGTCGTGGTATCGATTCCCTCCTGGACGCTTGAAAATTCCACTTTACGGCTTTTCAGGTCCTCAACAACCTCGATTAGATGGCCCAGGCGGTCCAGCCGCAACACAACGAGGCAATCCCCGCTGCAGGCATATCCAAGGGCCTCGGTGAGTGCCGGGCGATCGACCTTGGCTCCTGATGCGTGATCGGTAAATATCTTCTCACACCCCGCCTGCTTGAGCGCATGGTGTTGCAAATCCGGGTTTTGTTCGAGAGTGGATACTCCGGCGTAGCCAACTTTCATCTGTCAAACCTTGAATTATAAAAATGTCAGGATGCTCAACCCTATCGTTGCAAAAGTCGGAGGGCGAAAGAGCCGGGGCGCCGAGGGTGACGCCGTCGTGCTCTACTGCGAACCCGTGGCAACTCGGGATCCAAAGTCCTCCGACTTTGCCGCAGGGAAAAAAAGATGGCCTGAAACAGACCCGATCCTTACGTGCACCATGGGTAAATTGCCCGGATGGTGACCCCATTCGGCGCTTGTTCGATACCCACGAGGGGCTGATATCTCTTCGCCATCTTTTTTATGCAACTATGGGGTCAATTACAGGTAATCTATATCTGACTTTGATTAATCAATCAGATTACAAGACAGTTTTCAAGTGGGAAATCGTTGTTTTCGAGCAAGCTGCCGCCTGTAAGAAAAACTAACGTTTGATTAACTTCAGACGGCCTGCAACGCATTTCCCGGAGCGACAATTGACAGTACTATAAAAATCTTGTTAAAAATCGCTGCGTCAGAGGGCTTTAAACAGTTATCTGCAAGGTTGGGAATATCAGCCGTTGCTACCGCTTCAGGCGTTGGTTCCGTTGTTGGACTTCTTATGGCGCAGGGTGCGGCTCAAAGAGCTTCAAAAAGCGCTAAGAAGTTAGAAAAATCAAATCCTTACCTCAGCAGAAAACTAAAGGAGAATGGCGGGCTTGATATGATATGTTTTTTCATTGAAGGTCCAATGGAAAAACAGCTTAAGGCAATTAAGGAAGCAGTGAGGTTTCCAAAACAATTCGAGGCCATGGCAAAGAAGACTTATGCCCATCAATATTAAAAAAGCATTAAAAATACTTGCTTCAATAACCTTTTTAGAAGAAATTGCGGGTTTTATTGTCGCTATA
>JBFFHG010000843.1:0-2624 GCA_041557055.1 Desulfosarcinaceae bacterium | reverse complement strand
TGTCCGACCTGCTGGTGCTTTGACATTCAGGACGAGGTGTATGGCAAAAAAGGGGTGCGCCTTCGCAATTGGGACAGTTGCATGTTCCCCATTTTTTCAGTGCACACCACCGGCCACAACCCCAGGGAAACCAAATTGCAACGGCTGCGCCAGCGTTTCATGCACAAACTGAAATATTTCGTGGATAAATACGATAAGGGCGTCATGTGTGTGGGCTGCGGCCGTTGCGTACAGCAATGCCCGGTGAATATCGATATCCGAAAGGTTTGCGAGACAATGAACCGTCTTGATTCCGATAAAATCTGCGCCGTGCAGGGAAAGGGTTAGCGCAAACAGTATCAAACCATTTTATTTTTGCGCCAACCCTAAGTAAGGGAGGAACTCGTGGAAAATCCGTATCTGCCGTACCCGGTGCGCATCGACGATATCATCGTAGAGAGCGAAGACCGCAATCTCAAAACATTCAAGTTTGTATTTCTCAACCCGGAGCAGGAGAACAAGTTTGCTTACCGGGCCGGCCAGTTTGCCGAACTTTCCATTGCCGGCAAAGGTGAAATCCCCATCGGCATCGCCTCGTCGCCGGTGGAAAAAGGGTTTATCAAGTTTACGGTGAATAAAGCCGGTGTGGTTACCAGCCATCTGCACAATATGAAGGTGGGGGATGTGATGGGCGTCAGAGGGCCTCTGGGCAACTCGTATCCCTGGGACTTGCTGGAAGGCAAAAACATCCTCATCGTGGGCGGCGGATTCGCCTTCACCACCTTGCGCAGCGCCATCATCCACATCCTGGACCCGCCAAACAGATCAAAGTTCGGAGATATTACAGTCGTTTACGGCGCACGAAGCCCGGGAATGCTGCTCTACAAAGACGAGCTTATCCAATGGGAAAAACGCGACGACATCAACATGCATATCACGGTAGACGGCACCGATGATCCCGACTGGAAATACAATGTGGGCTTTGTCCCGCCGATTACGGAGCAAAAAGCCCCCCAGGGCGATGATAACAGCTACGCCATTGTGTGCGGCCCTCCCATCATGATCAAATTTACCCAGCCGGTGCTGGAAAAACTGGGCTACGATCACGACCATATCATTTTATCCCTGGAAAACAGGATGAAGTGCGGTATCGGCATGTGCGGCCGCTGTGGCATCGGCCGCGAACTGGTCTGTAAAGATGGACCTGTTTTCACCCTCAATCAGGTCAACGAAACACCGAGAGAATATTGATTTTACAATAAAATCAAGAGAATCGACGGTTCTTTGACAGCCGGAGAATCCACCTGTTTTTCGTGTTGACATTCCATGACCTATTCGCTATTAAACATAACTTCACGATTCCATGGTCGTAAAAGGCTGCCCAGCCAGTAACATAAAAGAATTTTGAAAAGGAGGAGCAATACATGCCGACAGTTGAATTTGGTGGAAAAACCTTTAATGTTGACGAAGACGGGTTCATCGATGACTACAAAAACTGGAGCCAGGAGTGGGTTCAGTTTGTCAAAAAGGAAGAGGGTATCGACGAACTGAACGATGAACACAAAAAGGTCATCGAGGTGCTTCGCGAGTACTATGAAAAGAACGGTATCGCCCCCATGGTCCGCGTTCTTTCCAAAGTAACCGGTTTCAAACTGAAACACATCTATGAACTGTTTCCCTCAGGGCCTGGTAAGGGGGCTTGTAAGATGGCCGGTCTTCCCAAACCCACCGGTTGCGTTTAATCAAATTTTTTCCATTTTTTTTGTATTTCAAAGGCTCTGTGCGACATCGGCAGAGCCTTTTGTATTCAGAGCCGCGCTTTGGATGATCGACGGATTGCCCGAGGCAACTGCATCGGGGGTCATCGCGCGCATGAGCATAACATGCCTGAAAAACAAGACCAATCACGGAAACACGCATTCGAGGAGGTCCTGGGTATGCTGCAACTGACTGTCAAAACCAAGGCCCAGACTGAAATGGTCGATATCACGAGCCAGGTGGACGAGGCCATTCAGGCTGCAAAATTCCAAAACGGCCTTTGCATGCTCTATGTGCCCCATACCACGGCTGCCATCACCATTAATGAAAGCGCCGATCCCAGTGTTCGCCGGGACATTTTAATGGTGCTCAATCAAATGGTGCCCTGGAAAGCCGATTACAAGCACATGGAGGGCAACTCTCCTGCCCATGTCAAATCAACATTGATGGGCGCCTCCGAATTGATCGCCGTGGAAAACGGACGCCTGGTGCTGGGAACCTGGCAAGGGATCTATTTTTGCGAGTTTGACGGCCCCAGAACCCGTAAGTTGCATATGAAATTCATAGATATGCCAATGCGATAACGCTTCAAAAACGTAACCTTCGATGATTTGACCAAGCACCATTTAACCAAAAATCCGAGGACCATTCATGAAACTGGACCCCATCGACAGGACCATTCTCAACCGCATCCAGTCAGATTTCCCCATAGAGGCCAGCCCTTATCAAACCATTGCCGATGAGCTGAACCTGACCGAGCGGCAAGTGCTTGAGCACGTTCAAAGGCTTAAGGACGGGGGTATTATTCGCCGTATCGGACCCAACTTCGTCCCTTACAAGGTCGGCTTCGTCAGCACCTTGTGCGGCGCCAAAGTCCCTGGCGATCA
>JBFFHG010000842.1:0-2626 GCA_041557055.1 Desulfosarcinaceae bacterium | reverse complement strand
CGGTCATCATGTTGTCCCCCCAGGGGGCGCCCCAGGTGACCGGTAATTTGGATCGGACCATGAGCCGGCGCTTGGGGCCGGTGGCCACAATGGCCTGAACCTGATCATAGCCAACAGCCGCCCGGAAATACGCGCCATGGCCGCCTTCGGCCAGAATCCGGGCGTGTTCCAGCCGGCCTTCGGGCAAATCCAGAAGAAGCTGTTCCAGTCGTTCCAGGGTGATATCGTGGGTATGGTACTCGAAGCTGCTCAGCAGTTCGCCCTTTGAAACAACCGCCCCCACAGTGTGAGAGGTGGCGATATCCAGTACCATGAAGGTCTGCAGAGAAGCCAGGGCCGGGTCAAGGGAGGCCCCCACAATGGCGGCCATGCCGCTGTCCATAACGTATACATTGCGGGTGGGAAACCGTTTGACCTCTCCGGCGATGGATCTGAGGCGGTTGAACTCGGCCGGCAGATCTTCAGATCCAAAAAGCAGTGTATGGGGATAGGGTTGGGAATCCAGGCGCGCCTGAAAGATCTGATGGCGAAAATCCAGGTGAGAGACCCCCTCCGGCGGTATGCCGTGGTCCTGGGCGCAGACCGCCACGGCCTCGAACTCAAAGGGCAGACCAAAACTCTCCACAATTTGTTGAATCCGTTGCGGTTCGATGTCGCCCAGAATGACAGGGGTAAAATCAGGGGCTGCTTTTAATTCGGCCGGGATTTGATCCGCCGCGATTTTGATCCCCATCTCCGTCACCCTGGCCGGATTGTGGTGCAGGGTGGACGCGGCGGACGCGGAAATCACCACCTCATGGGTCCGGGCGCGGGTTTGCAGGGCGCTGGTGACAGGCCCGCCCCCCATCTCAACCCCGCTGACCCGCAAATTCCCGGCGGTGGCTTCAACAGCGGCCGCCCGGGTGCGCACCGGGGATTGAACCACGGCTTTGTAATGCATGTTTTCATCCGGTACATAACAGAGGATATCCATGGTACCGGCACCAATGTCGATGGCGAGCAGATTTTTCATGGAAGCATAATACAAAAAAAACTGGCCCAAAGCAACATGCCATCGCGGAAACGGCAGGGCAATCGCCCTGTGCCATACTTCCCCTCTCTTGCCAAATGGCGTGCAGCCGCATAAGATACCGGAAAATTGTTACTGAATCGAATGCAATCCACCCAAGGGAGCCACAGATGCAAAAACGCTGGCGCTGCATGATTTGCGGCTATATCCATGTGGGGCAGGAACCGCCCTTTGTCTGCCCCGTCTGCAATGCCCCGAAGAAAATGTTCGAGTTGATCGGGGAGGATGGTGAAAAACCGGACCCCGTATAAAATCAGCACCTGAGGAGACAAGGTCATGAAAATTTACACCGGCACCGGCGACAGCGGCAAAACCAGCCTGTTTTCCGGTGAACGCATCCCCAAAAACCATGCCCGGATCGAAGCTTACGGCGCCGTGGACGAACTCAATGCCATTGTGGGCGCCCTGATGGCGGCCCTGCCCCGATGCCCGCAAAAAAGCCAACTCAAAGCCCAGTTGGCCCAAATTCAATCCGACCTGTTTCATGCGGGCGCCTGGCTGGCCACCACGCCCGAATCCCCCTCCACAGCCCAGTTGACGCCCTTGACCGCGAATCAGGGCCAACGGTTGGAGAAACAGATGGATGCCATGCAGGATCAGTTGGATGAACTGAAAGCCTTTGTCATGCCCGGCGGTCATCCTTCGGCGGCGGTGGCCCATATGGCCCGCACGGTGTGCCGACGGGCCGAAAGGCGGGCCGTGGCCCTGGCCGCCGCCCAGACGGCAAAATCCGAAAACACCGAGAACCTGTTGGTCTATCTGAATCGGCTTTCGGATTACTTCTTTGTGGCGGCCCGCTACTGCAACCATATTGCCGGTGTCAAGGATGAGATCTGGCGAGGATAAATCGGCACCGGCATTGCGCCCCTTTGTGGCGCTTGTCCGTTAAGGCATTCATTATCATAAGGCATGATGATAAAATGAGACAGATCGTATGTATACTTTCCATAGCAATTTTTTGTAGCACATTTGACGGATGTGTGACAACCAAACGACCTGTAACATCTGAAATATCTCCTCCCGCATTCTCCTTAACTTATCATCACGCAGATCCGAATCGACCATTTCGTAAAAATGGGAAAATGTATCAGAAAAAAATCATTGATGTCCATGCACACCTCTATCCTCCGCAGGGTAGCCAGAGGTCAAAGGAAGAAATAGATAAACAAGCCCTTCAGGAGATCATCTCTATAATAACCAGTGCCGGTGTTGAAACTACCATTGTGATGCCAACGCCCAATGATGGTATTAGACCCAATCAGGAAATGGGGGTGGTACGCAGAAAAGTGGCAAGAGAATTAAATCGAGAGACAATATGTGCCTTTTTTGGAAGCAACTACATCATCAATTGGATAGATAATGCCTACCACTACGGATATGATGAAAGTGAATTAACAGCTATTTTGCAGCGGCTCACTCAAGAAAGCGGGGAATATATTGGGGTGGGAGAGCTTTCTTTTTATCATTTTGATAAAGGCTATGGGAATGGAAAAAAACAACATGTTATAGAATTTCCTCCGAATTTCGAGCCTTTCCTTAAAATATTGGATGCCATTG
>JBFFHG010000841.1:0-2628 GCA_041557055.1 Desulfosarcinaceae bacterium | reverse complement strand
TCCCTTTGTCTACCAGGACCGGTCGGACCGGAGCGCAACCCCGCCCGCCCTTCAAGCGGATGCATTGCCGGCGCAGCCGTCCCAAACCGACCCGTTTGGCGTTGATGGGCCGCCGCCGGCACCTGCCAAGGCATTGCCGGCGCCTCCGGATCAGTCATCTTTATGGAAAACCGATGGATTTGCCGACCTGGGCATCATCGGCCAGTTCCACGGCACCTATATCATCTGCCAGGGCCCCCGGGGACTGATCCTCATCGACCAGCACGCGGCCCACGAGCGCATCGTTTACGAGCAGCTCAATCAGCAGACCGGCCGGATCGATTCCCAACGCCTGCTCATGCCCGAAACCGTGGAGCTGGGATTTTCAGAGGCCCGTATTCTGCAAACCCTGATTCCGCGCCTCAATGATCTGGGACTGGAGCTGGAGCCCTTCGGCGGCAACACCTTGGTGGTCAAATCCGTGCCCGTGCTGCTGGATGGTCGCGACATCGGCCGGATTGTCACGGCGCTGGCCGAGAAAGCGGCTGAAACCGGCCTGGAGGGCGATCCGGAAAAAATCCTGGACGAATGCCGCATGGTCATGGCCTGCCACAATGCCATCCGCGCCAACCAGCGCCTCACCCCTGAACAGATCGGCCAGATGCTCAAGCAACTGGATCGATGCGCCAACCCCGACCACTGCCCCCACGGCCGTCCCATCTGGATACAATGGACCGTCAAGGATCTGGAGAAGGCTTTTAAGCGTATTGCGGGATGAGGGCGGGGGATTCCATTGGTTGTTTGATGAGGCCCCGGAACGATTGGGACCGCAGCGCCGGATGATGGGAGAACCTTTTTAATTGTTAAAGAGGCCAGCTTTCCACAAACGGTTTCTGTAATATAAATATCAATGATATCAGTCGTGTGGATATTATTTTACTTCTTGCCGAAGGGCTCGGGATATTGAGGATTTCACGGCAGAGAGGCCAAAAATATTTTTCAAAGCGGGGTTGGAACCGGTAACTGCACGAAATAATAAAATTTAGTCAAAAGGAAAATTACTACTTTATTCCCTTGACAATTGATTTTGGGCTTGGTAGAAAAGCTTTAATTTTTGGGTAGCCAGATTTAGCTAGTTATCTGCCAATTTCCTAACAAAGCGCAATTTTTCAATTTAAAGTGGAAAAAACAACAAGTTGGAACAGCGTCACATCAAGGAAGTGGTAATGATTGGGTCCGTTGGACGATGATTGGTTGAGTTTGGCTGATTTTGTTTGGGGGTTTGGCGATTCCCAAAACTAACGTTCTTTAAGGAGGACAACAGATGAAAAAATTATTGGTAGTTTTGATGGTGCTGGCCTTTGTGGCACCGGCCATGGCCGAAGATATGCTCGACCTGTCCGGCACCATGCGCGTTCGCGCCTGGGATACTTCCAACCTGGGTGATTTTGACACCGATACCGACAGCGATCACAATCAGTACTGGGATCAACGCCTCAGAATCATGGGCGTCATCACCCCGGCCGACGGCGTCAAGGCGGTTTTCCGCATGGATTACGCCGAGGACAAATGGGGCAGCGACAACTGGGAAGGCAGCCGTTATAGCTCTGATTCGGAAATTCAGGTGGACCGCGCCTACCTGGACGTGACCAAGGGGATGTTCAACATCGTCGCCGGTGAAGCCTATTTCGGTCTGGGCAACGCTTATGCCTATGACAACAACCAGACCGGTGTCGCCGTTACCCTGAAAACACCCGTCACCGTCCGCGTCGGTTATCTGAAGATCGATGAGGATCAGACGAATTCCGGCAATTTGACAGATGAAGACACCTATGAGGATCTGGATCATTACATTTTCGATGTGGGTTACAAAGCCGATACCTTCGGCGTCAATGTGTTCTACGCCATGCAAAATGACGGTTTGACCACTTCTGACGAGCCCACCCTGCTGGGCGCCATGGGTACATTTTCCATCGGTCCGGTCGACGTGATGGCCGAACTCGACATGTTCGGCGGCGACAACGGCGCCGGCGTTGACTACGTGGGCACCCAGTTCTATGCCGACGCCTCCATGAAGTTCAGCGACGCCCTCACCGCCGGTCTGCAGTTGATCTATTCGGACGGCAACGATTCCGCTGATGAACGAAAAATCGTTCGTATGCCCAATGCGTTCTTCGGCAGCCAGTACTACTCGGACTATGGTCCCTTTGCCACTGACATCGTCCCCCTGGGTGACGGCGATGTGTTTGATCCCCTGGGAAGCGACAGCGGCTCCATTTACAGTTCCGGCGCCATGGGCGGCGGCCTCTATGCATCCTTCAAACCCATGGAGGCTCTGACCCTCAGCGGCCAGTTCCTGTACCTGACCGGTGTTGAGGACAGCACGGACGGTATGTTTGACAAGGGCTACGTCATTGGCGTGGGCGCCGACTACATGCTGGTACAGAATGCCAACCTGGCTCTTGAATACCTGTATGCCGACGTTGATAAAATCAATGAGGATACCGACTCCGGTAATGCACTGGTCGCCCGTATTCAGGTCGCCTTCTAATTCGGAGACTCTGATTTAAGTATTTTTTGAATATTATAAGCAGTATGTTTGAAAAGAGACCCGCCGTTACGGCGGGTCTCTTTTTGCACTGGGGGTTG
>JBFFHG010000840.1:0-2629 GCA_041557055.1 Desulfosarcinaceae bacterium | reverse complement strand
GATTGTTGGGATTCGCGTAAAAGCAAAACAGAACCGATTTTCAGATGCACCATAGGTTACTTCCTTGATGGGCCCCTATTTCTCCATATCTTCAATACGCACAACGCGTTTCAATCCCTTTGCCATCTTTTTTATGCAACGTCAGCGGACAGATACCGACGATAGGCCGGCAATAATTTCCCGTACATATTTGACGCTGGTCTTTGTATCGTCCGCCAGGAACTGGAGATCGGATTTTGCGGGCCGGACCACGCCGTTGGCTTCAAAGGCCTTACGGATGTAAGAGCGTCTAAGACGATCCAGATCAACATCACGAGCCTTAATTTGGCCCGGGTGCCGCGGCAGGACGATATTCATTCCGGGAATTTCCCTGGCGGGATCTCCGCGAAGAATTTCAATGCCGTTGTCTTGGGCAAATGAAAGTTGGGCCTGGACATGCTTACCCGCGCCGGTATATTCCGTCTCCTGTACGACGATGATCCGGTCTTTCGGCATGGTCTGCGCCAGACTGAAAGCGGCTGCCAGAGAAGTGTTCCCGGCCGGACCACGCTCCAGACCTTCCAACCGGGCCAAAGCTTCCGTCATGTAAAAGACCTCTCCCTGGCCAACAGTGACGTACCGGTCCATGTATCGCAAAGGACGGGCGGCCGAACGCGGAACATCCGAGCGGTCCGGCCACACTGCAAAGGGAATCCCGAACCCTGTATGACCCGTAGTGAAAGACTTTCGGTTGAAATGACGGTCACTTGCCATATGAAGGCCCTGCAGATTCACACTGGTCCCAACAACCTGAGCACCCGGAGCACCCGCCTTTAGCATCCCTCGTGCAGTTCCCGTTAGATTCCCCCCGCCGGCATGGGTGCACACCACCACATCGGGGTCCTGGGCGAATCTGTCGCGCACCTGCGTCACCAGTTCGAAACCGAGGGTTTCGACGCCCCCGATGCCAAACGGCGTGTACAAGGAGGCGTTGAAATAACCGGTTTCTTCGAGCAGTAAAAGAAAAAGGTAGAACAACTCGGGCCCGACGGTGAGCTGAATCACTTCGGCGCCAAAGGCCTCGCACTTGCGAGCCTTTTCGATGATCTCCGGCTGGCCGATGCCGCGACTGTCATAGCACTCCTGAACGATGATGCAATTGAGACCCTGCATCGCCGCCTGGCTCGCCACCGCCGCGCCATAGTTGCCGCTTGTTGCCGCAATGACCCCTTTGAATCCGAGTTTACGGGCATGGGATATGGCATTGGCCGCCCGCCGGGCCTTGAAACTGCCGGAGGGGTTGGCGGCCTCGTCCTTCACCAGAATTCGGGCCCCCATACCATTGCCCGCCAGTTGACGAGCCAGCCGTGTGAGGTTTTTCAGTTCGAGCAAAGGTGTATTCCCCACTGCGCAGGAGAACTGTATGGCGCGCATCTCATCAATCGTGTAGCCGGTCTCCTGCATCATGCGTTCATAGTCGAACGCAATACCGCCGGATTCGAAGCGGCTGTAATCAATTCCCACCGACTTTCTCATGACATCGCCCTTGCGGGCCATCACGGCTTCATAGCTTTTATTCGATTCCATACCGCGCACCGCTGTCTTCCATCAAGGCCCTGAGCTCCATGCCGATATCCTGAAGCACGGGCACGAATGATCCAAAAGAATGAATCCAGGTGGGATGAATGTCATTCAACCGGCCCTTGACAATTCGACCGGTCATGGTTCTTACCGTTACATCATCTCCCGCAGAGGCCGTCTCTTCTAAAAGGATGCCTTTGACCCACATTTCCAGGGGCGCCTGAAGCGTCTCCTCCGGCAGCCTTGGCGCCCTTTGGCCGGGCTTCAAAACCACAGTGTGAATCCGGACCCACTCACCTTTCTTAGCAATGTTCATTGTTCTCTTCCCGATGGATGAATTTGCGCATATCGCCCATGATCGCCCTTGGCACCGGCAGATCAAGCATGGTTTTCAGTCCTGCACTGGCATTGATCACATGGGGAATCATGTTGACAGCCATTGCGATCGTGCCGATTCCGCCGGGTATTTCCGGCTGGATCTTCAGATTGATATTGGGCACGCCCTCAATGGAGATGTAATCGCCGGTCTTGACGCCTTCGAGTTCCGGCCGAATCTGCTGGGGATGTTCCAATTCAACACAAGGCCGCCCGTTCACATATCCAACGCCTTTTTGCCGGCAGCCGGCCACGCCACCCGCCGGGACCTTAATGCAAGCCGTCTCTCGATCCACATTCGTCGATATCGCCTCACGGGATTGCGCGACCCTCTCCGTTGTCCAGCCGATACCATCAGCAATCATGCCGATAGATTCCGGAAATCCAACGTGTCCCGCAATTGTCCTTTTTTCGACCCTCTCCCGAAACGCTTCCACCGTTAGGCCGACACCCTGCTCAGCCATTACCGATCGGCCAAAAGGCGATAAATCGTTTACGCGTTTGGCGCAAATCCGATCCACACGTTCACAGGTCCCGGTAAGCGCAATAATGAGCAAGTCCATGACAAAGCCGGGGTTGATCCCGGTGGCCAGAATCGACACGCCGAAGGATTTGGCCAATCGGTTCATTTCATCTGCCAGATGGGGGTACTGTGCCTTGGGGTAGGTCATCTCCTCCGTGATTGAAATCAGGT
>JBFFHG010000839.1:0-2631 GCA_041557055.1 Desulfosarcinaceae bacterium | reverse complement strand
TTCTTCTTTTTTTCCTCTCTCTACATCTTCAAAATCAAATCCCGGTGCAACTGTTACTCCTAATAAGCTCCACCCATGTGTATAATCTTTTAACACTTTTAATCCTTGCCACATTCCAGCAGGTATGATTGTTTGGGGTCTATGATCATTCAACAAGTTGTTCTCTAAAATAATTTTTTCATAATTATCATTATCTTTGATAATTAAAACTTCTACAGGATCACCGGCGTAAAAATGAAATATTTTATCCTGCTTAATACGATGCAGCGTCGACACCTGATCTTGAGTAATTAAATAGTAGATGGCGCTGGAATAATTTCTTCTTTTTTTATTCTCATCATTCTTAAAAGTTATTTCAATGGATTCATCCGCCCGATAAGTCTCCACATAAAATCCTTCACATAAAGGATGTTCCTGTAGACCCAATTTCACTATTATATCGTTAGGTTCCATTTTATAATACTCCTCTTCTCAAAATTATCTTTTCACAGCCTTATATCGATTGGATTCACGGCGCCAGTCTTCGCTATCACTTCATTTGGTTTTGCTTATTTGAAATTTTTTATTGATTCAGATGTTCAAACCTCAAGCGCTGCTTCAGCATTCTACCTCACAGGGCAGGTGCACTTTTAATTGGTCATGAGTCGATGCAAAATCATCGGAATACGAATATGCGGCAATCAGTGTTTTAGCTTTGGAAGTAATTGTGGATATACATAAAAAATAACAATTTTAAACCAAATTTATATAGTTCATTAGCTATTGTCCTTATCAATCCATTCTTTACAAATCTTTTAATGATTCATTCCGATTCTAACCTGAAATAGGCGATCAAGGTGCCCCATTTTTTTGACTTAGGTCCTTTAACTGAATATTCCCTAAACAAGGTCACCTTGTTCTAATATCATTTAATAAAGCTAATGGAATGCGTGTATGAGTGTGCTTAATGAAGCTATTGAGCATGAAAGCAATTAAGTGGAAATGACAATAAACATAACGATTATTCTTGTCAAGCATAAAATGAGCAATAGCAATCCATCCTATGTGAGCCCTAACGTTGCAAAAGTCGGAGGGCGAAAGAGTCAAGACGCCGAGGGTGACGCCGTAATGCACTACTGCGAACCCTTGGCAACGGGGGGGGCTTACGCCCTGCGGCTTTCCGCAGGGGAGAAAGATGGCCTGAAACAGACCTGATCCTCAAGTGCACCATGGGTAAATTTCTCGCAGGGTGACCCAATTCGGCGTTTGTTCAATATCCACAAGGGGCTGATATATCTTTGCCATCTTTCGCCGGAAGGCCTGGAAGTACTGCTTGGCAAAGTGGCGGGCCATGTCGCCGGATGCGGCCAGGCCGGATACGCCTCCCACGCCGTACCCGGCCATTTTGATCAGGTCGTCCGTGTCCACCGAGCCGCCGGCCTCCTGCAGGGCCTGGACCAGCCGGGCCAGGATGTAGGCGTCCTCCGGTCCCACCTGCTGAAACATCTCCCGGGTCATGGGGCGCAGCCAGGCGTGTATCTCGTGGTCTTTGAGGCCCCGTTTGGTTTTCAGGATTCTGGTGAGGGTGTCGCCGTGCGCGATGGTAACCACTTGGGTCATGGCGATCTCCTTTCGGATGCACGGTTGCACAGGCAATTGGCCTGGGCGCAGCCGTGCTGTATGCCGTCTCGGTTCACAGTGGGCATGGTGAAAAGTTTCAAGATTCGTCCCTCCGGCCCGGCCGGATCAAGGGGTCACGCCTTGCAGTTTTTGCGCAGGTCCCAGCCGGCGGCCACATTGCCGTAAGATCCGCCGCCCTGGCGGTTTTGCTGGGTATAGCACCACTGGATCCTGCCGTAGTTCAGATTGATGGTTTCGGTGGGAAATTCGCCGCCGGCGTTGATGGCGATGGAGCTGATGATGCAGTCGGCCAGCTTGAACTCCATGAACTTGACCTTTTCAGATCCGGCCCGGCACAGCTCCACCGCGATGTTTTCGAAAACAGTGCCGTCGGCGCAGGCCAGGGCCAGCAGGGGGGATGACTTGTCCATCAGCTTGGTGAACCGAAAGTCGGAAAAATCGGCCCGTTCGGCTGCCACGCCGCCCGATCCGCTGGCCGCCGTGGATACGGTCTGCAAAATCTCCATGTTGCAGTCGCTGATTTCAATCCACCCCTGATGCTGGGCGTCCGAGCTTTCGCCGTCGATCTCTTTGAATTTGATAAAACCGTCGAATGCCATATGCTGATACCTCCGTCTTTCTTTTTTAAATTGTTATCAGGTTGTTGCAAAGACGGCGCATTCAAAGGCCGGATTCCGGTGAAACGCTGCTGCAGGCCGCAGGCAGGCGCCCGGGTGAGTGTCAGATTTTAGGAGGCCGTCAGGATCGCGGTTGTTGCTCAACAGAAGGGTTAAAACGCGCTTCTCAAATTCAGGCGGTTGCCTGCGGTGTTGAAAAAACAACCATTGGGCGGCTTCGTTACCACAGCGGCACAGCGGGTGTCAAGGCCGGTTTTGCCTCAGCCGGGGCCGTGGCAGGTCATTGCGGTTGGAGCGGCAGCGGTTCGGGGGGCGTGGGGGAAATGCCAAATGGAGGATTTAACGCGGTTTTTATAGGGCTTGAACACGGTCCGGGGCCTTTGCCCATGGCCGC
>JBFFHG010000838.1:0-2631 GCA_041557055.1 Desulfosarcinaceae bacterium | reverse complement strand
GGGCTGGTTTCATGCGGACTTTGCCCGGGAGCCGCTCATGACGCTGGAACAACTGTTGCCGCTGCTGAATCGATGCCCGCGCCTGCTCATTGAAATCAAATCCCATCCAGATGATCAGGCCAGCGGCCATGCTTACCGCCTGACGGAAAAAGTGATCGCAATGGCCGCCCGGCCTGAGCATGGCGCCTATCGGGACCGTCTCTTTCTTTTGTCCTTTGATGCCGAGGTTCTGGCCATGGCCCACACATTGGCGCCTCACCTGAAAAGCGTTCTGAATCTTACGGGCAATGAGCCTTATGAAAAAATAGAAGCCACCCGCCATTTGTGGGCCATTGACGTGCAAATCGGCAATTTGACCGCCCCCCTGGTCCAATGGGCCCGCAACCGCAATTTGGGCGTTATGAGTTACACCTGCAACGACCCGCGCCAGGTGGCCAAAGCGCTGCGGTTGGGCATCGACGGTATCATCAGCGACCGTCCCGGCTGGCTGACCCAGCATCTGGGCCGCAGATGAATTTAACACCGGCACCGGCCATCCCGGACTTGACCGCAATTGTGATTTTCACCGGTATCTTGTTGCGTTTGTGAACTGTTTGACATCCCAATGGCCCTCGGATATGGTTCACGGATTAAACATTCGGAAGGATCTAATATGGAACAGAATAAGGATCAGACCGCCCGCATCGAACCGGTTCGATTGAGTTACAACAGCGGTTTCAGTTTCAAATGCCATCCCGGGGTATCGTGTTTTACCGAATGCTGCCGGGGCGCCAAAATTATCCTGACCCCTTACGATGCGATCCGGCTGAAAAACCGGTTGAATCTGCCGTCGGACCAGTTTTTGGCCATTTACACCGAACCGCACCTGCTGGAAAAGACCGACCTGCCGGTGATCACCCTCAAACATCTGGACGATGACCGTGAATCGTGTCCCTTTGTGCGTGACGACGGTTGCATTCTTTATGATGATCGTCCCTCGGCCTGCCGCTATTATCCATTGGGAGTGGCCAGCCTGCAGCATAGGGAGGGCGCTGACGACGAGGGTTTCTTTTTCTTTATCAATGAACCCCACTGCAAAGGGTTTGAGCAGGCGTGCCAATGGACGGTGGAGACGTGGCGTCAGGACCAGGGGGTGGATATCCGGGATGCGGCCAATGCCGAATGGACCGATCTGGTGGTGCATAAACGCTCTTTTCCGCCCAACGTCAAACTCACCGAAAAAGCCAAAGAGATGTTTTTCATGGTGAGTTACAATATCGATACGTTTCGCAGGTTTGTTTTTGAAAGCACTTTTTTGCAGCGCATGCCCGTGGATGATGAAACCCGCGAAAAGCTGAAAACCGATGATGTGGCCCTGTTCAAATTCGGTGTTCGCTGGCTTAAAACCCTTTTGTTCAATCCCGGAAAAGCCGAAGCGGCACCCGAAAACGCCGGAGAATAACACCTTCGCCACTCATGCATCGATACCTGGCCGGGCGACACCCGAATGACAGGTTTGTCCGGCAATTTCCAACCGAAGCTCAAACCACTCGCCGATTCTTGATAAAGCTGCATGCAATTGCACTGTTGAAGGCCTTTGGGGCCTGTATGGAAACAAGTGTGTCACATCGAGGGCGCCGAAGCGCCCGGCCGGGATGCATCGACGTCCGAATGCAACAATTATTTTCATACAGACCCTTAACTATATTGACATCCCTGACGATCTTCCATTAGAAAAATTTTACGGATCAACCATTAAAACGGATTTTCCATCATGACAACCACGACCCACATCATTCAGCAACCTGGGGCCGGTGAGCGCTTATTGCGCTTTCGCGGCGACCAAGTGGTTTTCAGGCTCGAGGTTCAACCGCCGACCAAAGGCCGGGCTTTCGTGCGCACCAACCTGGGCCATGCCCGCACCATTCGCCGGGAAATCATCGATCAGGTAGAGCGCAATGTCCCCAGAATGAGCCGCGACTGGTTCGACATTGCCATGGCCCCCGCCGGACCGGGAAGATTTGAAGCAACCATCGGCCTGGATGAGGTGGGCCACTTCGAAGCCAAGTGCCTTTTTCTGCCGGCCGGCGGCGATGAACCGGTCTGGTCGGACGGTCCCAACACATCCGTCAACGTGGAGCCGGCCGACACCTGCTGCGGCAACATTATTTACAATGCCTTTGTACGCCAGTTCGGTCCCAACAAAAACGGTTCCAAGGCCGATCCGCCGCCTGCCGTCCAGGCGGTGGAAGAGCTGGACCGCGCCGGTTACACGGTGATTCCGCCGTCAGGCACCTTTCGCGATCTCATCGCCGAATTGGACTTTATCATGGACCGGCTGGGCTGCCGCATACTGCAGTTGCTGCCGATCCACCCGACCCCCACCACCTACGGCCGCATGGGACGCTTCGGCAGCCCCTATGCCGCCCTGAGCTTTACCGAGGTGGACCCGGCCCTGGCCGTCTTCGATCCCAAGGCCACCCCCCTGGAACAGTTTTTGGAGCTGGTGGATGCGGTGCATGCCCGCGGCGGTAAAATCATCATCGACATCGCCATCAACCATACCGGCTGGGCGGCCGGCCTTCACGAAACCCATCCCCACTGGCTGGCGCGGGAACCGGACGGGCAGATCGAAAACCCGGGTGCCTGGGG
>JBFFHG010000837.1:0-2633 GCA_041557055.1 Desulfosarcinaceae bacterium | reverse complement strand
GGGATTGAGGCTGGTTCCGGCCGCCTGGCCCCAAAGCGGAGAGATCAAGCTGAATCATGAGGATGTGGTCATTATCACCGGCGGCGGACGCGGCGTCACCGCTGCGGCCGCCAAAGCCCTGGCAGCCCAATCGCCCTGCACCCTGGCCTTGATGGGACGATCGCCGGCGCCTCAGCCCGAGCCGGATTGGCTGGCATCACTCAAGGATGAAGGAGAAATAAAAAAGGCTGTCATCGCCCATCAATTTGCAGGTCAAACCCCTCTGCCCAGGGAGGTCGAGAGAGCGTTTCAGCATTGGTCCGCCAATCGCGCGATTCAAAACACCCTTGATGCCCTGACCCGACTGGGTGTCAAAGCCCGCTATTTTTCAGTGGATGTGAACGAAGCTGCTGCGGTGCAGGCGATGGTGCCACAAATCCGGCGGGAACTTGGCCAGATAAAGGCGATCATTCATGGCGCCGGGGTTCTGGAAGACCGCTTGATCGTCGAAAAGCGACTGAACCAATTCAATAAAGTCTACAACACCAAGGTCAGCGGGCTTTACAATCTGCTCAGCGCTGTGGAGGGAGACGAACTCGCTTATCTGGTTCTGTTCTCTTCGATCAGCGCACGCATGGGCAACCAGGGCCAGGTCGATTATGCCATGGCCAATGAGGTGTTGAATAAAATTGCGCGCCAACAAGCCTGCCGCCGCCCGCAGTGCAAGGTTCTTTCCATAAATTGGGGGCCGTGGGACGGTGGGATGGTCACCCCCGGCCTCAAGCGTAATTTTCTTAAAAACCATATCGCTTTGATCCCCCTGGATCAGGGTGCCTCGGCCATGGTGAAAGAGATGGCCAATCCGGCCGGGGAGCCGGTTGAAGTGGTTATCGGCGGACCTTTGCCCCGGCCTTCAATTGAAACAATTGAAAAATCGCCGGATCATCCGCCGGTGCTCTTTCTGACTTGCAAAAGAGAGGTTGATGTGGATCGCCATCCCGTGCTTCAATCTCATCTGCTCGATGGCCGCCCGGTGGTTCCGCTGGCTCTGATTACGGAGTGGCTGGCCCATAGCGCCTTGCATGCCAATCCGGGACTTCTTTTACACGGTATGGATAACATCAGGTTGCTAAATGGAATCACCCTGGATCAGCAAAAACGAATGATCCGTATGCTGGCCGGTAAAGCTTCGCGAAATGGCGCGGTTTATGAGGTGGATGTGGAAATCCGGGACGATATGCATGAAGGCCGTCACCGGGTTCACTCCAGGGCCACGGCAATATTGGCCGATCGCCTGCCCGCCCCGCCGCCGTTTGAAGAGAATGGCCATTTTAAAACCAACGGGCAACCTCCTTCACTTGATGATATTTATAACAGAGTGTTGTTTCACGGTCACGATCTGCATGGTATTCAAGAGATTATTCGAATTTGTGAAGAGGGTGTCAGCGCAAGGCTGACCGCTGCCCCGCCGCCGGCCCAATGGATGAAAGAGCCCTTGCGCAGCCGTTGGATTGCCGATCCGCTGGTATTGGACTGTGCTTTTCAGATGGCCATCATCTGGTGCCATGAGAGGCTGGGGCAGGTCTCTTTGCCCAGCTTTGCATCCTCCTACCGTCAATATTGCGACCGCTTTCCCCAGGATGGCATTACAGCCGTTTTTGAGGTTCGATCCAGCAATGAACGCAAATTGACAGGCGATTTTACATTTTTAGACAAACGAAAGAAGGTGCTGGCCTGCCTCAAGGGCTATGAGGCGGTCATGACCCCGGATCTATTCAAGGCATTCAGGGCCGCATAGTTCGTGTCCATCCAGAAATAGGTAAATTGGGTCGAGATCAAGGTGTGCGAAAAATTTTACCGCAGGCATACGGTTGATATTGCGAGGATAAAATTTTGAGCACAACACCAATATCGGGCAAATTGGCCATTTATGGATGGACAATAGTTAAGGCACTGATGGAGGACAATAATATCAACAATTTGTTTTTTATTTAAATTTTCACCTTCATGGATTCTTGTTTAATACGTAAAAGTCCCGGGCTGGTGTTGATATACATCAACGGCGAACGGCAGCCGGCAGCCATAAAGACCGCCTCAAGCCGATCAAAAAGCACCGGCCGATCAGGCCAGCGGTATTTTTTTGCCGCCGCCTTGTGCTGTTCCCACGTCTCTTTCAGATGCGGGCATCCATCGAACACCTCAGACTGAACCGCGTCGCACAGAAACAGGGCACATCCCAAGGGCGGAACTTTCCATACGCATCCCCGGGGGCCGAGATAGATGCATTTGTTGGGATAGAGCGGTTTTTTGATGGCCGCAACCAAATCCGCTATCTGTTTTTGATTTGAGCAGTGCACATTAACGACCATGTCCCCCCAGAAGGTGATGATTCCATCCTTGCTGCAGCAGGCACTCGTCCGGCTTTTGAAACAGCTTTGGGTGCAAAAATGTGCGAAATGTTGTTTTAAGTATCTTTTCAGATGGTTGCGAAATTCCATGTAGGGCTCAATTTCGGCAAAAAGTCCGCCACGATCATTGGCGTCAATAAAACCTATTTTATCAACGACCTGCCCAAGTGCATGCAATTGTTCCCGCTGGTATTGGTTCATCTCGATGGTTTGATCCTGAATTTGGCTTGACAAAAGGCCCTTGCT
>JBFFHG010000836.1:0-2641 GCA_041557055.1 Desulfosarcinaceae bacterium | reverse complement strand
GTTTTTACCCTACAGTTGTATAAAAAAGATGGCGAAGAGATGTTAGAATAGACCCTTGTGGGTATTGAATAAACGCCGAATTCGGGCACCCTCTGAGGAATTTATTCGGGGTGCGCGTAAGGATCGGGGCTGCCGCCATCTTTTTTCCCCTCCGGCTTTTGTAACGATAGGGTTTACCCTGACGTTACGAGTCCAAAGGTTTTGCAGCCGCCACCGTCAGTAGATTGGACCCGGTTTCCCGGTTGCGCATGGCACACCATGGGGGATCCATGCAAAGCATCCGTCGACCATTTTTCTATGCGACGTTAGGGTAAGCCTTGCATGTGACCCATGCGGTGCTGGCGGCCGTCGGCTTTAACGTTCCGACTGTTGAGGATGTCATGGCAAGGGCCGCCGGGTTTTTTTCGTAATAAGTTGGGGGTTCGAAGGTCCGGCCGTTGGCCAGACGCCGCTCTTCCCGTTGCATGGTGAACCGCAGGAAACGTCCGGCCAGAGGGCCGGCCAAACGGGCTTTGAGGCCGAAGGCTTTGTAGAGATCTTTGAGCAACCGGTCCATTTTCGCAGCCATGGGGGCGTCTTGGTGATACCAACGGCGCATGGCCCAGACGGCGCCGGCGTAGGTGGTGCCCAGGGATTTGGCCTCCCATTGAAACCGTTGGCGAATACGCCGGTCCGAATGCCGGCGGTATTTCAACCAGCCGGTGAGTTGGGTTCGAATCAGGCGGGCGATGCTGGGGCCGTTGACCTTGAAATCCCTTTCAAAGGCGTGGCGCAAAAAGTGTTCCTCCATCCCCGCCGGGATATGGGGGTGCCGGTAGTTAAAGCGATATTGTCCATGGGTATCCGCTGGTGGAAACACCGATTCATCCAGGAGGCTTCCGGCGGCTTTATGCTGGGCGTAAAGCGGCGTTCCGGCATTTGGGGTGTAGAGCATGAACTGATGAAAATCGGTTCCGTAACTCACGGCCTCTTCGATGATTTGCGGCATATCCTCGGGCCGGTGATTTTCAAGGCCTAAAATGGAGGAACCCAGGACTCGAATACCGTTGGATTGCAGCCGGCGGACCAGTGCATGGGTGTCCACGTTTTTAAGTTTGGCATATTGGCTTTTCTTGCCTTCAAGTCCCATCCAGATCCAGGAGACACCCAACCCGATGAGTTGTTCCATGGTGTAGGCCTCCAATACCCGGGCGGAACTGAACAGATACAGGGCCCAGCTTTTGCCGCGGGTCTGCATCAATTCAAGCAGGCGCAAGGCGCGCTTGCGGTGCAGCAGAAAATTTTCATCGAGGATGAAAAAGGATTTGGATTTCAACTTATGTTCCAGACCGGCCATGACCTCAAACAAGGCGTCCCCGGTATCGTAAAAATTGATAAAATGGCCTTTGCCGCCGAAAAGGGCGGATGTGGAACAAAAATTACAGCCCACGGGGCAACCCACCGACGGGATCAGGATGGCTGCGGTATCACCGGGTTTATCCCTGAGGGGGATGCCCAGCGTACGGGCGCCAAGGCCTGAATGGACCATGGGATGGCGCACCGGGGTCTGGGGGTCCTGGCCAAGATAACGGCGAAACCAGGCCACCCCGTCACCTTTGACAATGTGATCGGCATCCACCAAACGGTCTATGTGCTCCTTGTTGGCCACGTGCCCGCCGATCACGATGACCGCCTGGGGGAGGTGGGCGCGCACCAGGGCGCACATTTTGATCACTTTGCCGATGTTGGGAATGATGGCGCTGATGCCCACGATGTCATAGGCGTTTTTTCGAATCTCCTCAATGAACCGGTCCATGGTGGGAAAGTCCAGAAGGGTGCAGGGCGCGTCGATATTGCTCTGAATGAGCATCAGTCCGAAACTGCGATGGAACATGCGCAGTGAAAATGCGCCTTGGAATCGGGTTACCTGATTGTGGTAAAGCTCCATGGGGTTTATTTTGCGGCTGCCGTACTGATCGTCCTGGGCGTAGGGGCCAAAAACGCTGGTGAGAAGAATTTTTGCACGGCTTTTTTTTTGATGTTGGGGGTGGTCGGTCATGGATTGCTCACTTTCTAAGGTTAAACGCTTGTAACCGGACAAAGGGGCGATGGCTTTTCAGAACCAGTGCTGAAAATCGAACCTGATTGCGAGCGCCCGGAGGTTCGTCTGTCCGGTGGTTGCAGCGCATTCGTCATATTGAGTAGACCATAAACCATTCCTATGATAAAAAGTAGTTTAAGTTTAGGGTTTTACAAAAGTTTTACAAAGGCGCCAAACACATGGATCGAACCAGGTGGATTTTTCATCCCTTCATCATTTTCGTGATCTCCATTCTGGCGCTGGGGACATCGCTGATTCTTTATATCTACTGGTACATAGAGGTCAGCGCAGGCCTCAAAACAGTCGTCCGCAGATTCAATCTGGATTCGTCCCAGATTCTGACGGCCCAGACCTGGATGGTTATCCTGGTGCTCTCCATTCTGGTGGGGTTGATTCTTCTGGGGTTGCTGGCCATCTTCGTGTACAGTCAGAAAATGGTTCAGCTCTATCGGCTGCAGCATAACTTCATCAACAACTTCACCCACGAACTCAAAACCCCGGCGGCCTCCCTGCGTCTTTACCTGGAGACTTTTCAGAAGTACGAACTGGCGCGCGATGATC
>JBFFHG010000835.1:0-2642 GCA_041557055.1 Desulfosarcinaceae bacterium | reverse complement strand
TTGACCCTTTTCACCTTAGGGCTCACGCAAAAATAAATTCACACATCAGGCGCTCGGATGGGAAGGCGTTGAAACCACTTCTACTCATTTTGCAAAGCGGACTTTTCCGCCACCTCCCTGGGCAAAACAAGTTTTATGCCGCCTGTCCGACGCACCCTGCAACTGTCGCGGTAGATTCCATCGAGCAACGCCTGATTCATGATCTCGCAGGGAGGTCCTTCAGCCGCGATTTTCCCGGATTTTATCACCACAACCTTGTCACAAAACCATGCCACATGGTTTGGATCATGGCTGCAGGCGACAACGGTAATGCCGTTTTCCACAACCGTTCTCATTACCCGCCAAATTCGAATCTGGTTTTTGAAATCAAGAGCGGAAGTCGGTTCGTCCAGAAACATCAGTTTCGTCTCCTGGGCGATGGCGCGTGCAATAAGGACCATCTGGCGTTGCCCGCTGGACAACCGGTTGTATGGGAAATCGGCAAGATGTCCGATGTCGAGAAGATCAAGCGCTTGCAGCGCTTTTTGTTTTTCCCGGCGGTCAATACCGAAAGTTCCCCGGAGATGCGGGGTTCGTCCCATGAGAACGATCTCTTTTACGAGATAGGGAAAGGGGGGTTTATGCTCCTGGGGAACATAGGCCACCAGTCTTGCCATTTCTTGGATACGGAGTGTTTGAATGTCGCGATTATCCATTAATACCATACCGTTTTCAAAAGAAAGAAACCGCAAGCAGCATTTAAACATGGTCGTCTTGCCGCACCCGTTGGGGCCGAACAATCCACACAGTTCTCCCTTGCCGGCCTTGAAGGTCACACCTTCCAGGACCCGTCTTCTGCCATAGGAAAAACAAAGCGCATCCACCTGCAACATGGCTATGTCCCAAACGCGGTTTTGCCTTTGGATCTCAAAAGGTAAAAGAGATACGGCGCCCCCGCCAGAGAAGTGATGATACCGATGGGAATCTCGGCACTGGTCAAAGTCCGTGCCAGGGTGTCGCATACGATGAGGTAGCCCGCGCCCAGAATGCTTGACAGAGGAAGGACAAAGCGATGATCCGGTCCGATAATCATCCGTGCGGCATGGGGGACCATCAAGCCTACCCAGGCGATGATCCCAACGGCGGAGACGGACACGGCCGTTATCAAGGTGGCCAGCGCCATAAAAAACAACTTGTACTTTTCCGGGTTGATCCCAAGGGAACGGGCCTCCTGATCGCCCATGGAAAGCACGTTCAGCTTCCATCCCAGCGACCAGATGATTAAAAAGCCCCCGGCCACGATTGGACAAATCAGCATCACATCATCCCAGGCAGCGTAGTAAAATCCCCCCATCAGCCAAAAAACGATTTCCCTCAGGGCGGCGTCCCGGGCAGTGTATTTGAGGATTCCCACCAAAGCGGCGAATACCGATCCAACAATAATCCCGGCCAAAATGAGGGTGACGGTCGGCGTTTCCCCCCGCACCCTGGCCATCGCATAAGCCCAGAAAACCGCGATGGAGCCGCCTGCAAACGCCAGCACCTGCATTGAAAGGAAAAAGCCGGGCAATACGATACCCAAGGCCGCCCCGCAGGCAGCGCCGGAGGAAACGCCCAAAATATATGGTTCCACCAGGGGATTTCTGAAACACCCTTGAAAAACAGCGCCCGCCGTCGCCAGGGCGGCGCCCACGGCCACGGACAAAAGGAGCCTGGGCAAACGGATGTTCCAGACAATGGTGTCATGGAGCTTGCTTGGCACCGAGATGGTTTCAAAGGGCATCAAATGAGCACTGACAACCTTCCAAATATTTATGAGGGAAATGTCGTATGCGCCGCATGCCATGGCGGATATTGCGATGATGAAAAGAGGTGACAAAAAGAGAAGCAGGATGCATGATTTTCTCCCATCAGAAAATCGTGACGATGGCCCAGCTCCGCTGTCCGGACGAGCATGCGCCGCCCGAACCTGAAGAGATGATATCTTATATCTTCCGATGACCTTATACTCCCGTAACTGCGAATTTATTTTTGCGCGATCCCATAGCATCCCCTGCCGGGGAGCGGTTGCCTTCGCGGCCAAAATTCCTGCTCATCCGTATCCCCACCAGCTATCGCCTGAAAGGGAAAATCATATTGTCGGTTGAATACGGGGTATGTCCCGACCTTGAGATGATCTGTGCGCGGCTTCTGCCGCAGATTGCGTTCAATATTGATTATTCCGAATACGATGGAAAGTCAAGCGCTTTATCTGGGATAGAGCGTGCCGGCCCCACAGGACGACCTCGCTATTCATCCAGGATAGTGCGGACCTTTCGGGCCAATTCGACGACACCGAATGGTTTTGAATAAAACCGTTGCATCCGCGGGACAGGATCTCCGTGGCTTCACCGCTGATGCTGTATCCACTTTTGAAGGAGCAGCATCATGAATATCACGACATATACACGAAAACATCACCCGCGGATTCGGCACAGAGCGTTAAGGGGCCGTGCAAAAACAAATTCACATTTCAGGCGCCTGGATTTGGGTTGGATTTGTTCGATCAGAAGGCTGCAAAACCGGAGGGATAGCAAGCTCTTTTGAGGATTTTGCAGACTTCAGATCGTGCAAAGACGACCTGAAGCAGTGATGCATAAAATGTGAAGTTATTTTTGCGCGAG
>JBFFHG010000834.1:0-2650 GCA_041557055.1 Desulfosarcinaceae bacterium | reverse complement strand
GGTCTCCGTGGCCCGCACCCTGGGTTACGCCAACGTGGAGTTTCTGGAAGGCCGCTTCGATGAGTGGATACCGCTCGCCGACGAGCACGTGGACGTGATCTTCTCCAACTGCGTGATGAACCTGTCTGTGCACAAACGGCGGTCCTATGCTGAAATTATGCGGGTCCTGGCCCCCGGCGGCCGGTTGGTTATCTCCGATGTGGTGTGCGAAACCGAACCGGACCCGGCCATCCGCAACGACGAAACCCTGCGGGGAGAATGTATTGCCGGCGCCATGACCCAGAGCCATTTGATGGCGCTGCTGGAAGAGACCGGGTTTACCGGCATTCGCATGATCAAGCGGTTCCCCTACCGCAAAGTGAACGGCCATGCGTTCTATTCACTGACATATAGCGCCGTGAAGCCCAGGGAGACGGAAACGGTCCGGGTCATCTTCCGCGGCCCCATGCCCTATCTGGTCACCCACAGCGGCGCGTGGCTGCCGGTGGGCGTTGTGCGCACAATTGCCCGCCACGAAGCCAAGTTGTTGGATGACCAGCTGTTTCTGCTCGATGAAGATGGAAATGTGACCAATCTGGCAGCGGAGAACGGCTGCGCCTGTTTTACCGCCCCGGAAGATCGAAAATCAGAAACCCCGCCGCCCGGCGCTCAAATCCAACTGAATATGCCGCGCCAGGCTGTCGAATGCATGGTTTGCGGCACGCCGCTGACCTACCACACGCAAAATCGCGACGCCCGTTGCGCCTATTGCGGCGAAACCCATCCCGCCAACTGCCTTTGCCAAAACGGTCACTTCGTGTGCGACACCTGCCACGCTGAAGACGGGTTGAAAGTAATTCGGCACATTTGCCTGAAAACGGGTGAAACCGACATGATCCGCCTCATGGATCAAATTCGCAAGCATCCGGCCATTCCCGCCCACGGCCCCGAACACCACGCCCTGGTCCCGGGCATCATCCTGGCCACCTACCGCAACCTCGGAGGTAAGGTGTCCGACGAAACCCTGGGAAACGGCATCCGGCGCGGCAGTCAAGTCGCCGGCGGGTATTGTGCTTTTATGGGGGTTTGCGGTGCGGCTGTGGGCGTGGGGGTTGCATTCAGCCTGATCCTGGAAGCCAACCCCTTGAAGTCCAAAGAGCGCAAAATCGTGCAACGTGCTGTTCACGATGTGCTTGCGGACATCTCAAAATACAAAGCCGCGCGCTGTTGCCAGCGGGATTCATGGCTTGCCTTGAAAAAAACGGCCGAACTGTCCAAATCCTTGCTGCCGCTCACATTGCAAGCCGATTGGCCTTTGCCGTGCGCCCAGAAAGAGAGCAATAAGGAGTGCCTGGGGAAAGGGTGCCCGCTCTATACCTGATTTTTAACAGAGGGGTCCTTAATTGCGGCGCCACTGAACAGGCCTTCAAACTGGCGGCATAAATGAAGCAGCCGGAAAAAATACGAGGACTCTTATCTCCAAGTGGTGCGCCCGGCAGGGCAAGTACAAAAAAGGCCGCATCCACCAGGTGGCGCGGCCTTGCCCGATCAAGAGGGGCATTCCGGAATCAAATGGAATTGGTTCGGCAGTGGTCGACGACGCCGTTGCAGATCAATCCTGGGCGTTCATGACAAACCCGATGAACTTGTGTTGGGGAAGATAGTGCAACGCTTTTTGAATATCCGCCATGGGCGTTTTGCCACTGCGAACCACCACCACGATGCCGTCCACCAACTGGGCAAAGGACATGGCATCGGCCCTGCCGAGAATGGGGGGCACGTCAAAAAAGAGATAGCGATCCTTGTAACGCTGCTTCATTTCCACCACCAACTCGCGCATGCGCGGGGAGTTGAGCACCTCGCTGCTCTCGGCAACGGCCCGGCCGCCGGAAATGACCGTAAACTTTTCCACCCCCGGCCAGACGATAATATCTTTGAATGCGCAACGGCCAGACAGGTAGTCCACCAGGCCCAGGTCGTCACCGTACCCCAGATAACGATGAATGGCTTGGGACTTTAAATCCGCATCCACCAGCAAAACCGTCTGATGAAACTCCTTGGCGAACATGGCCGCCAGATTGATGGCAGTCACGGTTTTGCCCTCGCCGGGATGGACGCTGGTGATCATCAGCGAATTCCAGCCCTGCTCGCGCATGCGCTGTTGAATCTGGGTCCGCACCACTTTATAGCATTGCGTTTCGCCGGACTCCGGCAGCAATCCCATGCAACGGTTGGCTTCCAAAGTATCATAATCCAATGTGACCCGGCGCGACTCGCTGTATTGGGGCGATACCCATCCCGATCCGGTCACATTGAGGTCGCCGCTGCCGCCATCCCGGCGAGGGGCGCCGTTTTCGTGTTGCGGCGCGGGTTCAACCCTCTTTATTGCTTTGAGTATCTCAACCATGATGTTCCGATTCCTGTTGTCAGATTTTTATATCTTCCAAAAGCGTTTGGCCAAATATCAAAAGCCAAAAAGCTTTGGCCCTAAAGACGTCCGATCTTCCGGCCCAGCTTGGCCCAGAAGACATCCAAATCCATTACAAAAAAGTGAAACAGCGCAACGCCCACGACAACGACCAGCACCGCAGCGGCAACGGATACGGATCTTCGCATCAGGGCGCGCCGGTGCTCTTTGGCCGTCACAATGACCGGGATGGCCCCCAATACC
>JBFFHG010000833.1:0-2650 GCA_041557055.1 Desulfosarcinaceae bacterium | reverse complement strand
TGGTCGGCCACGCAGACCGCGCCGCACCCATGCCATGGGTGCACTCTTTTATTTCATGAACCATTTCCTCGAGCAACCCCCCAGCTTCTTCGTTCCACCTGTGGGGCTCGGTATCAATGCCTGTAATCGCCTCATAAAGGGTTGCACAGTTGATTTTATCATCCATTGTCATGCCAACAATGACCGGCTTGATTTCAACCAATATCAGATCACCTGCATATATTCTCAAGCAGAGCAGATCCACAAGCTCCTGGCCGGTCGGCTTCGGGCAGTTTTTGGGCGGGCGGCAGGAGGTCGGCCGCAGCCATTTTGCAATGCTTAAAACTTCTTCACGGGTAAACGGGTCATGGGTGGCACAGGCAAAGAAACATTGGGCCTCTTTTAAGCTTTGGAATTTTATGGCGACCTCATCCGATGATTTTGAATCCAGTTCTGTTTTTATTTTGTATATCCGTACTTTCACCTTCAATTCCGTCGGGTTTAATGAAAACGTCATACGCCATAATTCCAGAGCCTCCTGAGCCTGTGGTTAAAAGGGGTAACGCTTCAGTTCAATCAGGTGATTGACGAAACACCGATTGCTGTTTTTTCAGGGTATGTTTTGCGTTTCGCGCCTGATACAAAAGAACCTGCTGAAAAGACAAAGGCAAGAAGGGCAAATCAATAGTAGAGTGAAAATCAATTCATCTTTTCCGATTGGGGCAAAATAGACAAAAAAAAGTCCTGTGTCAAATAGAAAAAATGATGACCTGAAGCGGAAAACCGCTCCTGTGGTTTCAAAGCCTCTGCCCAGGCCAATCTCAATGGCCCGCCCTGATTTTGCGCTGCGGCAGGGTTTGGCAACCCCTTGGGCATCCCAATTGCACATCCCAATTGACAGATATTGACCTGCTTGTCATAATTACAGCCATATTGCTCCGGTGGACAATGCCATCCAACAACAGGGGAACGATCATGCCAAATGGTCCGATGCGTCAGGCTGGACAAGCCGGCTCCAGCGCTGACATTTTGATCGTCGATGATGCGCCCCAAAATCTGATGTTGCTTTCCAATATTCTGACTTGCGCCGGATATTCGGTCCGGACGGCGTCCGACGGCGATTCGGCCCTGGCTTCGGCTGAACATAAGGTGCCGGATCTGATTTTGCTGGACATCCGCATGCCGGGAATTGAAGGGTTTGAAGTGTGCCGTCGGCTCAAATCCCGGGATTCGACCCGGGATGTGCCCGTTATCTTCATCAGCGCGCTGCACGAGTCGGAGGATAAGGTCCGGGGCTTTAATGCCGGCGCGATCGACTATATCACCAAACCGTTCGACCAGGCCGAAGTACTGGCCAGGGTACGCATCCACCTGGCGCTTTACAATATGAACCAGCAGCTTGAAAACATGGTGGCGGACCGAACGGCAGAATTGCAGAAGAGCAACCGGGCGCTGAGAATGATCAGCCGATCCAACAAGATTCTCGTTCGGGCCATGGATGAGTCTTCCCTGCTCAGATCGGTGTGCAGGATTGTGGTGGCGGTGGGGGGCTTTCCATTTTGCTGGGTTGGTTATTCCCAGGCCGATGATGCGCACCCAAGCCTGGCAATGGTTGCCCATGCGCCCGATGGTGGTGAACACGGCCGTCGCTTGGCGGCGCTTTTTGCCGATGGCATTGGTCCTGATTCCGCGGTCCTGAAGGCATTTCATGGCGCAGCCCCGGTGATTGTCAAAGATATCGGCGCCGAAAAGGCGGCCGGGTCCTCATGGCAGCAGGCGGCCCTGCAGCACGGCCTCTTCTGTTACGCGTCATTTCCGTTGATTTTCGGCAACCAAACCTATGGTGTGATGACCGTTTTTGCCGCTACGCCTCAGGTGTTCGAGGGGGCCGAGATCGAACTGCTCAAAGAGCTATGCAATGATTTTGCATTCGGCATCCACACCCTGCGGGATCGCGCCGAATATCTGCGGGCCCAAAAGGCCCTGGCTGAAAGCGAGCAGCGATACCGCCAGTTGTTTGAAAAGGCGGGCGATGCCGTCTCCATTCTGCATGCTGAAGGCCCGCTTGGCGGACGTATTGTCCAGGCCAATCAAGCTGCCGCAAAAATGCACGGCTATACCGAGGATGCGTTGATCGGCATGTCCGGCGATACGCTTTTGGCGCCTCAGGAGCGAGGCGCAATGCCGGAGCGGATGAAGCGCATGCTGGCGGGGGAGTGGGTCAAGGAAGAGGTTGTCCATTTAAGAAAAGACGGAACGGATTTTGCGGTGGAAAGCAGCGCCGGCTTGATCGAGATCGGTGATCAGCGTTTTATTTTGGCTTTTGATCGCGATATTTCTGACCGCAAAAGGGTTGAGGCTGAGAACGCCGCCCTTGAGATTCAGATCCGGCGGGCCAACAAAATGGAGGCCATCGGCACCCTGGCCAGTGGCATTGCTCACGATTTCAACAATATTCTTTCGGCTGCTTCGGGATATACCGAATTGTCGATTCCCCTGGTGCCCCCGGATTCCATTCTCAGCGACAATCTGCGCAGAATCCAGCAGGCCAACAAGAGAGCCGCTGAACTTGTCAGGCACATTTTGACCTTGAGCCGGGAAAGGGAGGCCACGGTTCAGGTCCTGCAGCCCAGGCTGATCGTCACGGAAGCGGTCAAATTGCTGCGGGCCT
>JBFFHG010000832.1:0-2655 GCA_041557055.1 Desulfosarcinaceae bacterium | reverse complement strand
TTAAAGCAAGCCGTGCAATGGAACTGTTGTTCAACGGCAGGTTGCCGGAATTTGTGAACTATGAGCAGTCGGTTTTCTCAGAATTACGCTGAATAGTTACGAATATTTTAATTATTTATCAGGCGTGAATCTACACCTTTTATAATTTAATTTCGCAACATACAACATTATAATGAAATAAGCAACTTTAAGGCAAGAAAAAATTCCCCCTGCTGAATTTTAATTGCTATAGTGCCAAAAAGTATACTTTATGAGACCAAAATTTCATCTTTGTTTTCCGCCATTTTCATATCATCCTCTTGGTATTAAAATTGTTTTGTTTAAGCGGCACACAGGGGGGAGGACAGAAGGGGAGGTCAGATAGCGTATATTAAGCCAATTCATGATAGTCGACTATTTTGATTCAGTTATTTGGGAGCCTTGGCCCCCGGTAAAGTTTGTGCTGCAAGATCAAAAGTGAAAGATCCATTAAAAGGCTTATTTTCTTTCTTGGCGACCTGCTTAGATTTGTTGACGATCAGGGCGTCCGCAAAATCAGCTTCTTTACCCTTCACCGGTTTTGCATTTCGATAATCGGTGAGCGCCAGCCACACGGCCTGACCATCTTCAAACCTTATATTCGGTTCTTGGAACAACGACTGAATAACTGTCACCAGTTCAGGCTTCTTTAACTGATACTTTTTGCCGCGCAGTGTCCAGATCGTTTCAACCAGCACGACATCTGTAACTAAAACCTTCTGCTGACCTGAAATCAACTTGACCGCTTTTTTAAACTGTTCGGCATCATCTTCAAGCAGGTATCTTAACAAAACGTTGGTGTCGATTGCGATCATTGCAGAGAACTCTCCATGGACTCCTCATCAGTCATACAAGGATCCCCCTGGACGTGCTTTAAGACGCCCTTTGCAGCTCCCTGCTTCTTTTTTATAATGGTTAGCTGACCATGAGCTACAAAGCTTACCACTTCATCCCCTGGTTCGATTCCCAGAGCATCACACTGACTTACGGGCAAAGTAATTTGTCTTTTTGCACTGACTTTTGGCATAACGTCTCCTTTACTTTTTTGTATATAGTAAAGATATAGCAATCTTTACTAATTGTCAATCAGTAAAGATTGCTTGTCGCAACTTTATGGCTTTTTGGAGGGATGATACCAAAAAGGCTCCCACAGAGGGGTTTGTTTAGATATGGGGAAAAATCCAACGATCTTATCGTAATTTTTCGTTCCATTGATTGTCAAACCCCAAATGCTGGCCGGTCATGATACGAGCCCGATTTGAAATCCACTGACTGAAGGCGTTGAAGCCGCTCAAACGCGGTTTTTTGACAAAGGTGTTGAATTCGGCGGGCCGCATTGATAAAATTTCGATGGATTTGGCATTGAAGCGCGACGCGTTGCAGTTGCAATACGCGAGAACCCTAGGTGAGGAAGAAAATGAAGCAAGGCAAGGACTATCTGGTTTTTCCTTTGGATGTCTCTTCGGAGCAAGCCGCCCGGCAACTGGTTCAAAAACTGCACGCCCATATCGGCATGTTCAAAATCGGTTTGGAGCTTTTTGTGCGCTCCGGGCCCGCGTTGGTGCAATGGATCGGCGAGCATACGGGCAGCGGGATTTTCCTTGATTTGAAACTGCACGACATTCCCGTTACGGTGGAACGCGCCATGCGGGCTGTCGCCGATCTTCCGGTTGCTCTGGCCACGGTTCATTGCGGGGAGAACCGCGCCATGCTGGACGCCGCCGTCATGGGCGGCGCAGGCAAGGTCGGCGTGCTGGGGGTCACCGTGTTAACCAGCGTTGGGGCATCCGATTTGCGGGCCGCCGGCTATTCAGATGCCATGAGCGAAGATGTGACCCATCTGGTGCTGCACAGGGCCGCCATGGCCCAGGAGGCCGGCTGTGCGGGCGTTGTCTGCTCCGGTGAGGAGACGGGATTGATCAAGGCGGGCATGGGCAAGGCCTTTTTGGCCGTCACTCCCGGTATCCGGCCCGATTGGGGCGACCAACCCAAAGATGATCAGAAACGGGTGGTGACCCCGGCCATGGCCGTGTCCAGGGGCGCCGATTATCTGGTTATCGGGCGTCCCATACGGGATGCGGCCGATCCGGCGGCTGCCGCGGATCGCATTGCCGATGAGATCAATGCATTTTTAAAAAAAAATTGAATAAAAAAACAGATGGTTGACATTTTATGCGTTGCTGATTGCAAGGGCGGTTTTTTTGGCGATCATCAATAATAGAGGTGGAAAAAGCGCCAAACACAGAGGCCGGCGGCGGCAATTCCGATGATGAGGATCAAAACCTGCTGATCCGGGCTGAATGCAGGAGGCCTCAGGTTGCGTATTCGGTTGAGGCCTCCCGTTATCCGGCTTCGCAATAGAATCAATGGTTTGTTTTTACTCTTCGGCATCCAGACCAAAGGCGGTGTGCAGCACTCGGACGGCCAGTTCGGCGTATTTCTCTTCCACCACACACGAGATGCGGATTTCAGAGGTGCTGATCATAATAATGTTGATATTCTCCCGGGCCAGGGTGTTGAACATCACGGAGGCCACCCCGGAGTGGTTCTTCATGCCAACGCCGATGACCGAGACCTTGGCGATGTTGGGGTCGCCGAAGACCTCTTCCGCGCCTATACCTGCAGCTATTTTTTCAG
>JBFFHG010000831.1:0-2657 GCA_041557055.1 Desulfosarcinaceae bacterium | reverse complement strand
GAAAAGATCATTCAACACCACCCGGTTCCGGTGATTCCCATGGCATTGCGCGGTTTGTGGGGCAGCTTTTTCAGTCACAAGGGCGGTCCGGCCATGGGCCGCCGCCCCCGCCATATCTGGAGACCCATTGAGCTGGTCGCAGGGGAGATGATTGCGCCGGATTGCGTCACCGCCCCATATTTGCGAGCCGTGGTTCAATCGCTCCGCGGCGCTTAGGGCTTTTTTACAAGTTCGGTGATACATGGCCGGCCGGTTGATGGACAAACCGCAGAGAATTATGTTTTTAACCCTTCAAATTCCTGTACGGCCCGCACAAATTCGTCCGGCAGATTGACGATTTTATTGGATTGGTAATTATAACAGTAACTAATGGTGAGTCCTGCAGCGCAGGCCGTATTGTTTTTTTTAATCTCGTACACCATGGTAAAGCGTTTGGGCCTCAACTCCGAAACACGGCAGGCCACCTGGACCCGTTCATTCAGAAAAAGTTGCAGTTTGTACTTGCAGTTGGCTTCGGACATGATCGTGCTTAAACCGC
The DNA here is from genome assembly GCA_041557055.1 of Desulfosarcinaceae bacterium. Taxonomy (GTDB): domain Bacteria; phylum Desulfobacterota; class Desulfobacteria; order Desulfobacterales; family Desulfosarcinaceae; genus JARRKU01. Next base: position 2,119 of record JBFFHG010000831.1, on the reverse strand, counting down.
CGATGTTCATTTCGGTGCAGCCAAACTGTTTGAGATAGGCGGCCCGGGACTCCTGAAAAAAGGAAAAATAGTGCTGATGACCGACGTGGTCGGCATAGTTCAAATCATTGATCCGCACGGTCAAAGGGATGGCGAATTTAAAATCGGTCATTGGCCCTTTTCCTTTTTTATCCCTGATGGTTGGGTTAATTGGGGGTTCTCCCAGTGGCGCCGGCTGTCCCGCCGGGACTTTTTTTTCAAGTTGTTTTCGATGGCGGCGGTCAGATCGATGCCGGTCTGGTTGGCAATGCAGGTGACCACGAAGAGCACGTCGGCCAGCTCGTCGGCCAGATTTTGCGATCGCTCCTCTTCTTTAAAACTTTGCTCGCCATAGACGCGCGCCATCAGCCGGGCCACTTCACCCACCTCTTCGGTCAGAATCGCCAGATTGGTCAATTCGCTGAAGTACCGCACGCCATGGGTTTTGACCCAGGCATCCACTTGTTTTTGGTACGCATCAAATGATAGGCTCATTATTGAAACCTCTAATATCCCGATATCCCTGATCAGCATCCTGCGCTGCGGCAATGACGGCTGAATGTTTTCATCGATAGGTCTTGCCGTGCGCTTGCAGATTGCAAAAGAGCAGGGGGGGAAACAAAAAACCGGAACGCCTCAATTTTAACGGGGCCCGGTTTTTTTAAGTTATTGATTTTCGAAGGGCCTTAGACCGGGTGGTTAATGCCGAACGGATTGCCGCACACCCGCCATTGACCATCTTCTTTGACCAATTCGATGGTTTCATCCACCGGGTAATTCTGGCCGAACCCAAATAGTTTGCCAACGACCATATATGCCGGATTAATGCACACCCGGGTGGTTCCTTTCAGGTGAAATTTTGCGGTTCCCTCTCCGGACTCGGCGGCGGTCAGGTGAATTTTGGTGAATTTTTGACGCAGATAATTGGTTGGGAATCCGCGCTGGGAGGCTTCTCGCTCTTTTTGGTAGAGGTAGTTGCCGACCACTTGGCCGTCTTCCGCCAAATCAGCACAAAGATAGTCCTGCATGCCGGGGTTGAGATAGTAGTAGGCTTCGGCAAAGCTGCGGGCGACTTTAGCCGGGGTCTGTACGCTGTCGGCGCCGATCAGCGCCAGTTGCACGACGATGGCGATGCCGATGAGAATGGCAAAAGGGGCGAAATCAATCTTTTTAGCCATAAAAGCAACCTCCTGGTGTGGCAATGGTTCCAAGCCCTGCTCACGCTTGAATTGTGTCCATGTGTTCGGGCTGCATACCATGGAAAACGCTTCAATTCAAGGTTCAAAGTTGCCCCAAAATCCGCGATTGGTTCCACATAAGGTGGTGCACTGGCCCACAACGGGTCAAAAAGCGGCGCGGCCGGCCGCGCCGAACTCAGTTCGGCTGTCTGATCAGACGCAATTCAGGCCAAAGCAGCACGATCGTATGATTTTGTGCTGCGTTTGGACATACCGATCCATTTGCGCTTCCTTTGGCCCGCTGTACATACGATACGACCAAATCGACATATTCCTGGCGAGCCTGGACAATCAGCTGTTCTCGTTGGGCTTTGCGTTTTTCGTTATTCGAGTTTGACCGTTTAAGTTTGCGTGCCCGGTTAAACTTCTTTTTAATATTACGAAGAATATATCCGCTCTGGCGCCATTCGGTGATGCCCGGCGCACAGCTCTCGATGGCCATCAAAGAAATGATTTTTCGTATCGCATCCCACAGCAAATTGATATCAGCCGGATAATGCACATCGGTCTCCACCACGAATGAATCGCACCGGCCTTTTAACGGCTGGCTGTCATAGCCCAATAGCTTGTGACCGGTCTTTACCACCACCTGATTGATCTGATCGATATGCTCAGGGGTAAACAGCGCAACATTATCCTTTAAAGTCTGCAGTGCATACCGTTGATCGAACTCGTAGATCGTATGGCCTAAAAATTCTCGCACCGTGTGGCTGCACCATGACGGGTCCTGAACGTAATATTTGCAAAAATCGTCCTGCAGATAGATCAGATGCTGTAAAAAATAGTTGCTGTATCGGTCCATGGGGCTGTATGGGGTCCTGTCAAAATGGCCGTAAAACAACGGTCTGTTACGGGTTGATGAT
>JBFFHG010000830.1:0-2658 GCA_041557055.1 Desulfosarcinaceae bacterium | reverse complement strand
GCAACCCCGCTCCCGATGAAAGGGTCCGCCCCCAACCCGGTCAGCACCATCAGCAACACGGCCCATAAACCTAACATGCGCTTCTTTAATTCCATTTTCAACCTCTCCTTTCAAATTTGCCGGTGATCGTTTTTCAAATGGCGATCACCGGTAACCCTTTGCCCGAGGAAAAGGGGCGGATTCCGAATTCGAACCTGAAGCGGCGTTCGTTTCTTCTTCTGCATGGGTCAGCGTCAAGGTATTCGGATAATGCGCCAGCCGGCCCTGCCGAATCACACCGAGACGGTCGGCCAGTTCCCGCGCCTCGCCCCAATTGTGGGTTACAAAAACAGTCGTAATCTTGAAATGGCGCTGATGTTTTTTAAGCTCGGCCCGCAGATGCACGGCAGTGCGCTCATCCAGGCTGCTGAAGGGTTCGTCGAGAAGCAAAATACGCGGTTCGGTGGCGATGGCCCGCGCCAGAGCCGTCCGCTGTTTTTCGCCGCCGCTCATCTCACCCGGGAAGCGGTCCGCCAGATGCACAATACCGAACAGCTCCAGAAGCTCCCGGGCCTTCTGCCGCTTGGCGCGGCGGTCTGATTTCAAGTGGGTCATGGCCAGGAGCAAATTCCTCTGAACGGTTAAATGGGGGAATAGCAGCAAATCCTGGAAAAGATACCCCACCCTGCGCTTGTGCGGCGGCAGCCGGTCAATGCACTCGCCGTTGAAAAAGATGCGCCCCTGATAAGCCAGAAGACCGGCAACCACCTGCAGCAAAGTGCTTTTGCCGGCGCCCGAGGGCCCCAGCAGCACAAACAGCTCACCCTGGGAAACCGTCAATTCAATATCCTTGAGAACACGGGCGCCAACCTTTTCAAGCCGGATATCCGTCATGCGCCCATCCTTGCCGCGGGATGATCGGCCCACAGGGGCGATCCGATCCAGCGCATCACCAAAAGCACCAGAAACCCGGTCATGATTAACAACCAGGCGCATACCAGGGCGATACCCAACTCGCCGCTGGAGATGTTCAAGTAGACCGCAATGGGCAGGGTCTCGGTTTTGAAGCGGGTGGCGCCAGCCACCATCAGGGTGGCGCCGAACTCACCCACCGCCCGTGCCCAGCAGAGCACGACCCCGCTGAGAATCACCGGTCGCGCCATGGGCAGGGAGATACGCAGGAAAACCTGGCCGGGCTTCAACCCCAGGGTTTGGGCGGCCTGTTCGTAACGGCCGTCCATGGATGCAAAAGCCGACCGGCTGGTCCGGGTCATGATGGGTGCGGCAATCAACACCTGGGCCAGAACCGCGCCCCAGGGAGAAAATAGCAGTTCGATCCCCAGCAGGTCCAGGGCGTGGCGCACAGTGTCATTGCCGAGCAAAAACAAAAGCCCCACCCCGGCCACCAGAGGCGTCATGGTCATGGGCAGATCGATCAGGGTGTCGATCAACACCTTGCCTCTAAAAGATTGGCGCGCTAAAAAATACCCGGACGGCACCCCCAAAACCAAAGCGATGATCGTCGCCGCCCCCGAGGTCAGCAACGTCAGACGCAGGGCAAAAATGGTTTCCGGTGTGGTCAGGATGGCCATGATTTGGGAAAAGGGCAGTTGAAACAGCAACCCGGCCAGCAACCCGGCGACCAGGAGAACCAGCACCCCCACCGGTAGCAGGCAAACGTAACGCATGGGCTTGGATCACCTTTCCAGAGGCAGGAAACCGTACTGTTGAAATACCTTCACGGCGTGATCCGAACTCAAAAAGTCACAAAGCCTGCGCGCCAGATCGGGGTTCGACGCGGATTGAAGAACCGCCGCGGCAATGGTTTCGGACTGAAAGTAGGCCTGGGGAATGGGGACCATGGTGATCGTTGCGCGGTTTTGAAAAGCATCCGCCCGTCCGATAATGGCGGCGTCCACAACGCCCTGGGAGACGTACAGCGCCAGTTGCTTGACGGTTGCCCCGTAAACCGTGACATTTTTAAAAATCGCCGCCTTCAGACCCGACTTCTCGCAAATCGACAGGGCCGTGCGGCCAAAGGCCATTGCCTTGGGATCCCCCATGGCCAGGCGGACGCCCGGCTTGGCCAAATCCTCGAACCGGCTCACCCGCCCGGCCTGTTTGATATTCACCCCGATCACCGGGGTGTGGCAGACAATGGGACGGTAGGACCGAATCTTGCCCGCCTTTTCAAGTTTCTCAATATAGAAAAGTGCTCCGGGAATGAAAAGATCGCCTTTGGACGCTGCTTTGATTTTGGTCAGCAGTTGACCGCTGCCGCCGTAATCCGCAAAAACACGATGCCCGGTTTCTTCTTGAAACGCCTGCACCAGTTGATCCACCGGCTGTCGCAAGCCGGCCCCGGCAAAAATATGCAGCTCTTCAGCTGTTGCGCTCTGAATGATCCCCAAACCAAGAAAAAAAACAGACCAACCCGCCACAAGACTCAGAATTCGTTTTCCCATGCGCCCCTCCTGATAGACTCAATTCGGTTTCTCCCATTCAACGTTCAATGCTCATTGTTTCAGGCATTGTAAGGATAAGGCGATAACCCCGAGATGCTGCTACAAAAGCGAGGCCGATACCAGTATTGCCACTGGTCGGTTCTACAATCATTCCACCGGGTGAGAGTCGCCCCTCTTTTTCAGCTGCATTTATCATGGCAACAGCGATTCGATC
>JBFFHG010000829.1:0-2660 GCA_041557055.1 Desulfosarcinaceae bacterium | reverse complement strand
GCCAAAGGGTCATGCATGGTGTCAAGCAACACCAAACGATCCCACTGCATAAGAAGGTGTTTTGGGTCCGCGGCAAGGTAGGTGCCATAGACATCCAAAGCTTCATTCATGCGTCCCTGAAGGGTCAGGTCCATAGCCCGATGGGCGTAGGGGTAGCAACGGCGCAAACGCCACTGCCGCGCCAAAAAGGTCTCCCGATTCATCAGTTTTTCCACCCGCTGCCGGTAATAAACACTCTTTTTGGAAAGCTTTGCGCGAGGCAACAGCCCCGCGCGTTCCCTGGGAGTATTTTCCGGTGCAACAGCGCCGCAGACCTCCGGCGCCATGGCCATCAGCACACAAAGCAAACACAAAAGCATAATTGCGACTGGCGCGGAACAACCCGGCTTCGGATCTTTGCCGCGCCAGTCGCCCTTCAAGGTACATCTGTCTTCATCTTTTTCCATGCAGCCTCTATATATCCTGATCTGTTGTCAGCACCGGCTCCAGGTGATGCTGAATTCCGACATGTGCCGCCCCCTGGCCCGCGAACTTGATTCCGGTTGCTGTATTATGGGGCATGGCGCCGTGCAGCTCGTCAGGAAAATCATGAGCCGTTTTATCCCAGCCAATGGTTTTCCCGGTTATAAGATGGGATAAGAAAATCTTGATCGCACGGGTGATGGCCAGGTAATTGATCAGGGAACCCCACATATACCGCACCGGCAACAGCGGCAGAGATGACCATCCATACAATTTGCCGGTCCAATAGCATCTTTGGAGAATGCGCATGATCAGCATGAACAAATTAAAATAAACCAGGTACCAGACAGGGCTGTCGTCAGTCAGAAGCGGTGCCAGGCGATATCCTTCGGCAAAAATCCAATGGTAGGCGTTGAGGGCGCCAAACAATGCCAATGAAAATAAACCGGCTGCAATGGCTTGAGCAAAGAAAATCATTTTACGATCCCGCCAGAACAGATAGCGAACCCGCCAATTGCCGCGCCAATGAAAGTTTTTCCAGCCCTGAAGGGAAATTCCGATTGTCCATCTGGTCTTCTGGCGCACAGCGGCCCAGAATTTACTGGGAAAGTACTCCCGGGTGGCGATATAGCCGGCGGCATCATCGCAATGGATACCGCTTGACGCTGCCGGGCGCTCACGATCCGCTGTTTGCTCTTGTGCAACACGGGCAAAAACCTGCTTGAATCCCGCCTGGTGCAACCGCAGGGAAAACTCATAATCCTCTGTGAGCGTATTTGTATTAAACACCTCTCCCGACTTGGAAATCGCCATAACCGCCCTGCGCGAATAGGCGGTACCCACCCCGGCGCCGGGGACCACTTTTGCCATTTGCTCGCGGACGCGCACCTCCTTGCTCTGGAATTCGGCGAATTCATCCATGTAATGGCCGCCGGTTAAATTGTTCCACTTACGCTTCAAAGAATAGACCGGTATCTGGATCAGGTCATAATCCGCCAGATAAAAATTGAAGATTTTCAGGCTCGATTTGTGCACGATGTCTTCGGCATCCTGCAAAACAAAACCTGCAAAAGTCATTGATGCGTCTTCTTCAAAATTCAATATGGCCCGGACAACGCTGTTAAGGCAATCGGCCTTACAGGTGGGGCCCGGCAATCCCGTAACCACCTTATGAACCCTTTCGAATTCCTGCGCCAGGCGATCTGCTTCATTTTGTGTCCGCATGTCGTTTGGATATGTTCCGATAAACACGTGATAGTTGCTGTAGTCCAGGGTGTTGATGAGGTTGGATACCGATTTTGCAATGATCCCGCTTTCCTGCCAGGCGGGGAGCATAATGGCGATATACCGTTCCGGCGTCTGCATCAGCGGTGGCGCACTCTTTTGCTTTTTACCGGAACGAAATAAATTTCTTAGGGACAGATAGAAATAAAAGTAGGCATCTATGAAAAAATCATCGATGGCTGAAATCGCGAATACAAAGGCCGATAGCACAAAAACGACCTGGGCCGAAAAAAACAAAACGATCACGATGTCCGTGGTCAGCACAAAATCCTCCGGAAGTACTTTTATTGATCAAAGGATGTAAGGGCCGTGGAGATTTTTCCGTTGTCCGCCTTATCGCCGGAATCGAAGCGATTCCTCCCGACGCAGCGCACAGTCGCCCGCCTTGATCAAATTGGCCATAGGTTTTGAATATACCTGGCGCCCCTGGTGTGTGAATTTGAAAGGCAGCTAAAGAAGAATTAAAATTCAAGCCGAAGAATCAAGGCACCATTTACCCCTAACGCTGCAAAAGCCGGCGTCAGGATCAACTGTTTTTCCGGCAACCCATATGACTTGCGCCCTTGAAAGCAAAAATTCATGGAAGCGCTGGATGCCTGATCAAATCCGCCAAGCATCATTGCCATCTTTTCTTGCCGGATTCATAGATATGGAAAGATGAAAACTTTCCAACAGGTGAAAGGCCACAGCAAGAAGTGTGCACAACATGATTTGGACTGATTCTACGCCAAAAATTCAAATTCAACCATGCCTTGGACCCATTTTTGTGTAGATTGGTAAATAATTTTTATGTAATTTTTTATGAAATTATAAGAAATTTTCTGTATTATAACTGAAAATAGTGTTTGTAGCATATGATTTAAGTAATTAAAATAAGTATAGGTAATATTGAAGGTTTTGGTGAATAAAACATT
>JBFFHG010000828.1:0-2663 GCA_041557055.1 Desulfosarcinaceae bacterium | reverse complement strand
CGGTCCGTGATCTCATGCGTGCCATGAATCGTGCAAAAATTCTGGAGATGATCCGCACCGCAGGCATGATCTCCCGCGGCAATCTGGCCGTTTTTTCCGGACTCAGCCGCGCCAGCATCACCGGACTCACCGCAGACCTGATACGGGAAGGGTTGATTCTCGAGAAGCAATCCGGTGAATATGAGGGCGGTCGCAGACCCATGCTGTTGGCGATGAATCCGGATGGCGCCCATGTGGTCGGCGTGAACATCTCCATCAATGAGGTGAGTGTGGTGGTGGTCAATCTGGTTGCCGACGTGCTCGCCGCCCACCGCCTGCCATTGAAAGCCGTGCGGCATTCGGCCGAGGAGATCGTCGGCAAGATCACCCGGGCGGTCCAGGCCTGCATGTGGGAGGGCAACTTTGCCCGTGAACAGATTGTGGGCGTGGGCATCGGCGTGCCGGGTCTGGTGCATTCGGCCACCGGTATCATCCGTTTTCTGCCCAACTACGGTTGGGTCAACGTCAATATCCGTGATGCCGTCCAGAAACGGCTGAACCATCCCTGTTTCATCGACAATTCGTCCAATGCGCTGGCCACGGCCGAGCTGTGGTTGGGAGAGGGCAAGGGCATCGACAACTTTCTGGTGGTGACGGTGATCAACGGCGTCGGGCTGGGCGTGGTGATCAACGGTCACATCTATCGGGGCGCCGACGGGATCGGCGGCGAGTTCGGCCACCTGACCATTGATCCTGAAGGACCTCTGTGCCGGTGCGGTAAACGAGGCTGCGTGGAATCCTATGCCGGCATGATCTCCATTCTTCGCGACGCCCTGGCAGCGGCCGAGAATGGCGAGTGGTCGCCGCCCGACATCAGAAACCTGACCTTCGAAGACGTGCTTGCCGGATTGGAACAGGGGGTGCCGGTGCTGAAAGCCATTTTTCAGCAGGCCGGCAACGCGCTGGGCATAGGCGTATCCCACCTGATGACCCTGTTCAACCCGAGCCGGATTATTGTCACCGGCAAAGGGATCTCGGCGGGACGGCATTTGATCGAACCCTTTATGTCGGCCTTCAGGATGCATCTGCCGCCCATGTTCGACCAGGCCGATGATCGGATTCTGTTTCAGGAATTTACCGACCAGGAGTGGGCCAGAGGCGCAGGCACCCTGGTCCTTCAGGAACTGTACAAGTCGCCGGTGAGCCAGCGGCAGGAAATCAGATAACCCATCGCCGGCAACCTCGCCATGGCGAAGTAAGGAGCAATTATGGAATTTTTTCAGGGAATCAACACCATTGCCTATGAAGGCGCGGATTCCACCAATCCGCTGAGTTTCAAGTACTATGACAAGAATCGAATGGTTCGCGGCAAGACCATGGCCGAACACCTGCGCTTTGCCGTGGCCTGCTGGCACACCTTCAAGGGGATCGGCCAGGATATCTTCGGCGCCGGTGTCTTTTCCCGTCCGTGGAGCAGTGGTTCCTCGGCAATGGATCAGGCCCGGTCCACCATGCAGGCCGCCTTTGAGTTCTGCCGCAAGATGAACTTGGACTACTACTGCTTCCATGATCGGGATATCGCCCCGGAAGGGGAAACCTTCGGCGAATCATGCCGCAACCTGGAGCAGATGGTTGAGTTTGCCGCGAATTTGCAGCGGGAAACCGGGGTCCGGCTGCTGTGGGGCACGGCCAATCTCTTCTCTCATCCCCGATACGCCCACGGCGCCGCAACCAACCCCGACGCCCATGTCTTTGCCTATGCCGCAGGCCAGGTCAAGCACGCCATGGACGCCACCCAGGCGCTGGGCGGCCAAAGCTATGTGTTCTGGGGCGGGCGCGAAGGATATGAAACCCTGCTCAATACAGATCTGAAGCGGGAGCAGGATCAGATGGCCGCCTTTTTTCACATGGTGGTGGACTATGCTGGCAAGATCGGCTTCAGCGGTCAGTTGCTTATCGAGCCAAAACCCAAGGAGCCCACCAAGCACCAGTACGATTACGATGCGGCCACCGTGCTCAACTTCCTGCGCACCTACGGCCTGATAGACCATTTCAAGCTCAATATCGAAGCCAATCACGCCACTCTGGGCGGCCACACCTTTGAGCACGAACTGACCGTGGCTGCCAGCGCCGGCAAGCTGGGCTCCATCGACGTCAACCGGGGCGATTCACTGCTGGGCTGGGACACCGACCAGTTCCCCACCGACCTGTATGAGACAACCCGGGCGATGCTGGTGCTTCTACAGCATGGCGGCATCGGCAGCGGCGGGCTCAACTTCGACGCCAAACTGCGCCGGGGCTCCATCGATCTGGTGGACCTTTTCCATGCCCATATCGGCGGCATGGACGCCTTTGCCCGCGGGCTTCTCATTGCCGATCGGATTTTGGAAGACGGTGAACTGGCCCGTTTTGTCAGCCGGCGCTACGCAAGCTTCGATTCCGGCATCGGCCGGGAGATCGCCGGCGGGCAAGTTGATTTCCACCGGCTGGATCAGTACGTTATCGATCAGGGTGAGCCGGTCATGCAGAGCGGTCGCCAGGAGTACCTGGAAAATCTTATCAACCGGTACCTGTAATTGCAGCCGGAGGTTTCATGGCAGCGGACAAACTGTACATCGGCATCGATTCGGGCACGCAGGGCTGCAAGGCGGCAGTCTTCAGCATGCAACAGGGCGCAATCCTGG
>JBFFHG010000827.1:0-2667 GCA_041557055.1 Desulfosarcinaceae bacterium | reverse complement strand
GTTTAATTGCTTAGTTTCCGCTTTGGAAATGTTGAGCCTCGGCCATACGGCATCATAGTCAACCACCGTGCATTTGTCCGATCGATAAGGATGCGGATCAAAACGGGTGCCATGATGAATTGTACTGTTACCTTTGAGCAAGTTTGCCCAGAAAGTATCCAGAGAGATACCCATTGACGAGACCAATCCCATACCTGTGATGACAACTCTGCGCATCGCATTTTTCCTGATTTTTAAAAATTGTGGTTGTCGGGGTTTTATCCGCCCAACTGGCACGAAAGTCCACCGTCCGCCGCGATTACCTGACCGGTAATATAACGCGCCTTTTCTGAAACCAGAAAGGTGACCAGATCGGCAACTTCTGCACACGTTCCAGTGCGTTTTAAGGGAATCCGGGAAATTAACGCATCCATCTTGTCTTCCGGAACCTTACGGGTCATATCCGTCGGAATCAATCCCGGTATGACTGAATTGACGGTAATATTCATAGGACCCAGTTCTGAAGCAAGGCAACGCGTCAATCCCACAATTCCAGCTTTGGAAGCAGCATAATTGGCTTGACCCGGCGCACCATAATAACTGCTTAGGGAGCTAATATTGATGATGCGGCCGCTTTGCTGTTTCATCATAAAAAAGGCGGTGGCCTTGATGCAGAAAAAAGTACCGAAAAGATTGATTTCAAGTACCTGACGCCATTGATCTTCCGACATGCGGAAGATGGCCATGTCCTGGGTGATGCCAGCGTTATTGACCAAGACATCTATCCTTCCGGATTCTTTCCGAATGGCGTGAATCATCCGGGTAACCTCTTCGGATTGGGAGACGTCACAGCCAATGGGCACCGCCAGACCACCACCGTCGTTGATTTCCTCAGCTAGCGCTGCAGCGCCATCGGCACCATGATGGTAATTGATATAAACCTTAAATTTTTCTGCGGCCAATTCCAGCGCAATGGATTTGCCGATACCGCGACTGGCGCCCGTCACCAGGGCTATTTTCGTTTGGGTCGAATTCATCAAATGATCTCCTTCAGGTTTGCAATTCAGTTAAGTAATGCCCCACCGCGACACACATCGCCATGGCATCATCTAAATGTTGTTCGATAATTGCGGTGATAGAACTACCGATAATACCGGTGTCAATGCCATTGTTGAAGATAGTTTCCAAATCCATGCGGGTTTTCACGCCAAATCCCACCGCCAATGGCTGTTTGGCCTGAGATCGCATCTGCTTGAAAAAAGACAATGCACGCGGGGTCAACCCGGATGCCGCGCCGGTTTTACCGTAGGTGGACGCCAGATAGATAAATCCGGTGGTCTCCGACAATACAAATTTAATTTGTTCCGGGCCGGAGTTCGGGAAAAGCCCCAACACCGTCGCCATGTCAACGTCACTCGCCGTATCCAGATACTGCCTTAAAAGCAGGGGCGGAAGACAGTGCATCAAGCAGCCATCGACCCCGACGGATTTCGCCTCGGTCAGCACGGAAGTCATGTTGCGGCGACGCACGGTATGGCTATATTCCACCAGCAGGTAAATGGGTAGCATGCTTTCCCTGCGAAAATCGCGAACCAGATCCATGACATCTTCAAATTCTGTTTTTTGACCCAATGCCCGCGCATGGGATTTCAAGATGATTGGGCCATCTGTAATGGAGTTGGCAAAAGGCACCCCCAGCTCCACAGCGCAGGCCCCGCTGCGTTCACATATCGATAGCAAAGACCGTGTCGCTTGCAGATCAGGGTCCCCGCTATTGATGTAAGGAATGACGCCGATGCGTTGTTCGGCACGGGCTTTTAATAGTTGCGCGCTAAGCAGATTTAGCGGAGCTGTTCGGCTTGATATAGTGTCGATCATTTTGCGTTCTATTCGTTGGTCGGCCGGCAAGATTGAATCGTTAACGCGATCTGATTCCCACCCATGCCGAAGCTGTTAAAAAGATAATACGGTGATCCATTGTCATCGGATTGACTCAGGTATGGGCGCATGCCATGCTGCTCATTGAGCAGAAGGGCACCCTCCATCAGCCCAGCGGCCCCCAGACAATTGCCAATAATGGGTTTCAGTCGGATACACTGCTGAAAAGCAATCTCTTTTTCGGCTATTTTTTTCAAGGCCCGGTTTTCTGCATCATCATCAGGTTGATGGCCGGAGCCATTGGCCACCAACTTGATGTTTACAGGTTTTGAAGAAGAGCCATTGGCAATTACCGTCATGATACCGCGGCATAAGGCTTCGCTATCGGCAGGAGCAAATCTTCCGGCTGACAGATGCCACTTACCCAGTTGGCCATAAATTCTGGCTCCACGTTGCTGTGCGGATTGCTCGGATTCAAGCATCCATGCAGCACAACTCTCTGTTGGATATACCGACCTGGCAGATTGATCCACAGCGTCGCGGCAGGTGCAATCCAGATAGTTCTTTTCTTTGAGATAGGCATACTGAAGTTCGCTGATTTCATCAAAAGCGACCACAATCATTCTCTGCGTTTGACCTTTAATAATCTGGTAAGCGCTGTATATAATAGCATTGAGTCCGGCACTCATTGAAGCGATCATCGCCGTGATGGGGCCTTTCAAACCGAATTTGATGGCTGCCGCGCTAATGGGAAAGTTATGTGACGTCCAAGGAAACGCCATCGGATCAAAATAAGCCGGGCCTTTTTCC
>JBFFHG010000826.1:0-2669 GCA_041557055.1 Desulfosarcinaceae bacterium | reverse complement strand
CTTGAAAACGGGAAGGATTGGGCTCAATTTTTTGTTCATCGTTGCGAAAAGCCTTTAAAACAAGTGGCTGATACCTACACGGATCTTTTCGAGGATATGATTCACCTTTTCAATGGAAGGCCGGTGGAAAAGCATTATCAGTCGGATATCTCCCTGGTCTTGCATCCATTGCCGATGATGCCCATATTGATTTGTTATTGGAAACCGGAGGAGGGCCTGGATTCGTCTCTCAATGTTTTTTTTGATGCCAACGCTGAAAAGAATCTTCCCATTGAATCCATTTATCTGCTTGTCGCCGGCCTTGTCCAGATGTTTCAAAAACTTGCCATTCGGCATGGCGTGGCGTAATCAGGTTAAATTTTCAAGATTGGGTACGACCACGCAGGTTGGGGGCTAAATAAAAAGGAGCGGAAGTGATCCATACCATTGAGATTAAAGTACGGGGCTATCATCTGGATCTGTTCGGCCATGTCAACAACGCCCGCTATTTGGAGTTTCTGGAAGAAGCCCGGTGGGCCATGTTTGAAAAGTCGATGGATTTCAACACCCTGGCCCGCAAAGGATACGCTTTTACCGTGGTCAATATCAACATCAATTATCGCCGGCCGGCCCTGGTGAACCAGGTGTTGGTCGTCGCATCCGAACTCACCCAAATCGGCCGGCGCAGTGCGGTCATTCACCAGGCGCTGAAGTTTGAGGGCGCCGACACCCTGGTGGCCGATGCCGATGTCACCTTTGTGGTCATTGACAAGCAAAAACAGAAATCCGCGATTCTGGAAGGTGAAATACTGAAGATCCTTCAGCGGCTTTGACCCTTTTAGTCGAGGCGAATGCCGCTGACCCGTTGAACGTCTACCCCCCTGTGCGCGATTGTGCTGAAAAGATTGCAAGGGGGAGAAACCATTAAAGAATCACCATGGGGGCGGCCACGGCTTCCCTCTTTTCCCGGTCGAAGAGCATTTCCACCAGTTTGAGGGCAAACACCAGGGCCGTGCCGGGGCCCTGGCCGGTGACACAGTTGCCGTCCACCACCACCCGCTCCCCGGCCGCCGAGGGGTCGTGCAGGCTTTGGACATGGCCGGGATGACAGGTCGCTTTGCGATTGCGAAGCAATCCGTGGGTTTCCAGGACCACTGCGGGCGCCGCACAAATGGCGCCAAAGAGACGGCCTGCGCTGCTCTGGCGCAGCAGGGTCTTTTTTAAAACCTCGTTATCCCGCAAATGCTCGGCTCCGGGCATGCCGCCGGGCAGAACCACCAGATCATATTCGCCCTCCCGACATTCGTCCATCAGACAATCAGCCACCAGTTTGACGCCGCGGGAAGCGGTGATTTGCAGTCCATCCACAGAGGCCACCGTGACTTGGGCGCCGGCCCGGCGCAGCACATCGATAACGGTGACGGCTTCAATCTCTTCGGTGCCGTCGGCCACAGGCACCAGTACATGGGGCGTCATACGCTTCTCCATCACGTTGTTTTTTGTTGAATATACCGCTCCAGGCGATTTAAGCCCTCCTTGATGTTCTCCAGGGAGTTGGCATATGAAAACCGCAGGTAGCCTTCGCCGTTCTGGCCGAAGTCGATACCCGGGGTGACGCCCACACAGGCTTTGGCCAGAATGTCAAACGCCAGTCTGTAAGAGTCGTGGTCCAGGTGTTTGGCGTTGACAAAGACATAAAAGGCACCGGTGGGCTCCACGGTGAAGCCGAAGCCCATCTCCTTGAGCCGTTGAATCATGTAGCGGCGCCGTTCATCATAGATGCGCTTCATGCGCGCCACATCCTCGGCGGTCTCTTGCAGGGCGACAATGCCGGCCTTTTGGATGGCGGCGTTGGCGGAGATGAAAAAGTTCTGATGCACCTTTTGAATGGCGCGCACATAGGGTTTGGGCGCAATGAGGTACCCCAGGCGAAGGCCGGTCATGGCAAAGAGTTTGGAAAAGCCGTTGATCACAAAGGCATGGTCGGTGAACTCCAGAATGGAGTGCTCCCGGCCCTCGTACACCAAGCCGTGGTAAATCTCGTCGGAAACCACGTAGGGGCCCATTTGGGCAATGGCCTGCATGCGCCCGGCCGAAAGCAGATTGCCCGTTGGATTGGAGGGCGAGTTGATAAAGATGGCCTGGGTGCGGTCGGTCAGCTTTTCCTTAATGGCCTCGGGCCGGTATTGAAACCCATCCTCTTCATAAACCGGCACCGTGACGGCACGCCCCTGGACAAACTTGATAAAATTGGGATAGCAGGCGTAGTGGGGATCGGAAATGATCACTTCATCGCCGGCTTCCAGCAAGGCGGCAAAAAGCATGAAGATGGCCGGGGAGCTGCCTGAAGAGACAATCACCTGGCCCGGGTCCACATTCACCTTGTAGCGTTCATGGTAATATTGGCAGATGGCTTCGCGCAGCTCAAGTATCCCAAGGCTGTGGGTATAGTGGGTATAGCCCTCATGAAGGGCCCTGGCACAGGCTTCTTTAACACATTCGGGCGTATCGAAGTCGGGCTCGCCCACTTCCAGATGAACAATGTTGATGCCCTGACACTCCATTTCGCAGGCTTTTTCAAGGACATCCATGACGATAAAGGAGGTCATTTCCTCTGTCCGCTTAGAGACCACGGTTCACCTCTTTGGTTGTTGTCTGTGCCGATCCGGAAATAGGCAAATTTGCCTATT
>JBFFHG010000825.1:0-2672 GCA_041557055.1 Desulfosarcinaceae bacterium | reverse complement strand
TGGGAAGGGTTAACGGCTACTTTGCAGAGCAGATATTAAGTGGGAGCACGCCCAGCCAAATAATTTATTCAGCCGAAACTTTGGGAACGGATTTAGGTGATTTTACGATGACTGTCTCCGCAGGTGGCAGTGATCTTACCGCCACCGAGTTTGTTATCACCGTAACAGGCAAAGAGGGTACGCCATTGGCCGGCTATTCGGACCAACGGACGGTTCAAAAGCCGGGCTTTTAGATCGCTCCTTAAAAAACGCTCATACAGCCAAAATCACAATTGTTTCGCCAACTTTGCTATCCGACAACCCTATCCAACCATTGCAAACCAGAAGAGATATCGAATTTACATAGTGCCCATCAGATCTGTTTTCAGATCGGACAGAAATCGGTAACGCTCGACAGTACCGTATCGGCCGCCTGCTTGAGTTGGTTCAAGGACCATCGGTCCCGGTCCACATATGGACGTTGGTATTTTGAACGATATTGCCGAATATTGGCATATTACCGACAGGGGCAACACTAACACTTAGAATTTTATGTAAATTTTCCTGTTTTCATCTGAAACGCCTTTTGGTATGGATAAACCATGACACTTCAGCGTATCCATATGAACCGCGGCTTTACCTTGCTGGAGGTTATTATCGTGTTGACGCTCATCAGCATCTTTACCGTTTTGGCCGTTGTCCAGCATTCGGCCTCGGATGCGACGCTGATTGCCCGCACCCATGTGTTGACTTCCCATATCCGCTATGCCCAAATGCGCGCCATGAATACGGATACCCGTTGGGGCATCCACTATCACTTTAACCCGGCTGACCCCGCGGATTGCTATTACCTGCTCTTTAGCGGCGGGGATACGACCAATATCGCCCAACTGCCGGGCGAATCCCGGGACAGGGTTTTTATGGGCGATATCGGCATCGCCATTGCTGCGGCCGCAGGTGCGGACGCTTCCGCCAACAGCTCTTTTCAGCTCAGTTTCAATGACTGGGGCCAGCCTCAAACAGTTATCGGCGGCATGCAAAGCTCAGAGACCCTGACCCTGCGGCTGACCAAATCCGGCCAGGCCCCGCAGAATATTGTCGTCACCAGAAACACAGGGTATATCCCATGACGAGGAACCCCAAGGGCTTCACTCTGATCGAAGTTGTCGTCACCATTGTTGTGTCGTCGATCCTGGCGGTGCTGCTCATGCAGATCATGAGAGGTCACGCCTGGCGCAGCTACTGGCCTTTGACGCAAATGAACCACGGCCTTGCATTGCACGAGGTGATGGAAGATATCTCGGCCGATTATCGCAATTTGCTGATTTCCAATGCGCGGCCATTGGAAACGCTGCAGAATCGCATCAACTCCAATCCGCCCTATTACTGGGCTGTCAAATCCTTTGGCGCTTCCATCGGCGTCAGGGAAAACAGGTGCCTGGATGACATCCAGAAGGATGGTGCCTCCCCTGGCGGTGAAGTTCGTCAATCCGGCAGCGGCCAATGCATCCACCCTACCGATACCATTTTGAAGATAACCCTTTCGTATGGCCACCTGACCCTGACGGCCCTGTTTACGAGATGATGTAAAATGGTGAAATCCGCTTCAGATCCTGTCCGGCGCAGAGGCCATTGCAAAGGGTTGCTTTTTCAAACCCAGGGATTCACCCTGCTTGAGCTGATTGCATCCCTGGTTCTGCTGGGCGTACTGACGGCCATCTTCGGCATGGGCCTTGTCGCGGCCATGAAGAGCAATGAATTCAGCCGGACAAACGTTCAATTGTCTCAAAAGGGGCAATTGGCCATGGCCCGCATCAACCGGGAGCTTATGGAATTGACCGACGTTATCGCCGCGTCAGAAGCTGAAAGCAGCCAGGACCCGTTTATTATTTACGAGCGCATGGCGGCAGGCAACAATCAGGGGGCGGTTCGTTTCTGTCTGCACCTCGACAGCACCGGCCGCACCCTTTGGCTCTATTCCGATCTGCCGGTGACGGTGAATCAACTGACGCAACTCTCCGGCCACCAGGGCGATATTCTGGTGGATGGCGTCCATTCTTTGGCCCTCTCCTACCATATGGGGGGCTCGGGCACATGGTCCGTGGGAGCAAAGCTGGAACTGCTCTCCACAATTCATGTCGCCTTGCGCCTGAACCGGCCGGAGGCTTCCCACCGCACCCAGGATTTCAACACCACGGTCCATTTACGCAATACCAACAACTTCGGCGGCGCCACGGCCACGGCGACGCCGGCATCAAGAGAGGACTATAGTTGTTTCATATCTACGGCATTGGGCATATAGTGGGTATACAATGTTAAAGGGTACCACATTTGGCTTGAAAGGCAGCGCGTTGATCGGCGTGGTGGTGGCCATTCTGATCTTTTCCGTATTGGCGGCCGCCATCGTTCCCATAATCAGCTCCTCCGGCCAGCAGACCGCTGCCGGTGAAATGGCTGCCAAAGCCTACCTTCTGGCGGAATCGGGCTTCCGTTTCGCAGCCTCAAAATACCTGCATGCCCTTCCCCATGGCGGCAATGACGCCCTGGAGGGGCTGGAGGGCGAATACCCCCTGAGCGACGGCAACAGCCGTTTCCGCCTGGTGCTCTTTTCCTATTTTTGCGAGGCCCAAGGCGCCCTTGCAAACGGGGACACCAGCTTCAATGCCCATTTCCCGGGATCTAGGCCGGACGAC
>JBFFHG010000824.1:0-2677 GCA_041557055.1 Desulfosarcinaceae bacterium | reverse complement strand
CGACATGGGGCACCTGGTCGATGCCTACCGGTACGCCTTGGGCTTTATACATCAGAATATCGGCTGCCTGTAAAACAGGGTAGCCGAGGAATCCGAATGTGGAGAGATCCTTGTTCTGAAGTTGAACAATTTGATCCTTGTAAGTGGGATTGCGTTCCAACCAGGGCACCGGCGTGATCATTGAAAAGATCAGATACAGTTCGCTATGTTCGGGAACTTTGGATTGGACAAATATGGTGCTTTTTTCCGGCGAAAGGCCTGCACTGAGCCAATCTATAAGAATCTGGCGAACATACTCTCCCATGGGGCCCGGTTTTTCATAATTGCTGGTCAATGCGTGCCAATCGGCCACAAAAAAGAAACAATCGTATTGATCCTGCATCGTTACCCAATTGTTCAAAGCGCCCAGATAATTGCCCATATGAAGCGGGCCCGTTGCGCGCATTCCGCTCAATATCCTTTTTTTATCAGACATTTATGACTCCTCATGGTCTGTTGCTTGCTTTTTTGGCGATCATATCGCTTGAATACATCTTACTGAAATGAATTTATTTACTGGCTTGATGAATTTGAATCAAGAAAAATTGTGGGTCGCCTTTGTTTGAACCCAGCGATGTACAAATGCAAGTTCATCCTGACGGGTTTCCACTTCGCCGTTGAGTCTGGCATCCAGGACCGCTTCAAGGATTTGGCGAAAGACAGGTCCGGGCTTTAACCCGGCGGATAGTAAATCCTGACCGGTAATGGATGGTTGAATGTCTCTTAATTGGTTGTAATATTGCGATATCGCCTTTTTGACGGCCCTGTGGCGGGTTGACGCCATCATGTAGAGGATCAATTCGGTGCGATAATCGTGCAGCCGCCGATACAAGGCACTGGCGGTTTTGGGCAGATGGTGCTCCAACTGGTACAAACATGCCTGGGCTTTAAGGCGCTCCTCGCATAATATCTTGCGATAGCGGGGCGCCAGCTCCATGCTTTGGCAAATTTTTATTGAAGTTTCCAAATCGCAAGGGTGAATCAGGGCCATGAAATAAACCGCCCAGCGCTGATAGGACTCTTCGACAAACAGCAGGTCATGCCAGGCAATGGCGCTTTTAACGGCGTTTGATAGCTGGATCATGCCTTGATCCAATGAAATTGATGGGTGGATTACCTTGAGCAGATCGAAATCATGCAGGCGCGTAATTGCGGCCGTGGGGTTCTCCTCTTCCAGAATCAGGCGAATTTCGGAAAATACTCTGCGGCCGCTGAGGCGTTTGAAGAAATCCATTTTTACGGCATTTTCAATGAGGCCGGCGGTCAGTTTGCCAATGCTGAAGCCGAAGCGCTGCTCGAACCGGATCGCCCTGAATACGCGGGTGGGGTCCTCTACAAAGCTCAGGTTGTGCAATACGCGGACGGCTTTATCCTTGATGTCTTTTTGCGCGGAGAAAAAATCGATCAGGTTCCCGAAGCGGATGGCGTTAAGCTGAATGGAAAGGGTGTTGATGGTGAAATCCCGTCTAAACAGATCAAGTTTAATTGAACTCATTTCAACATCCGGCAGGGCCGCAGGCGCGCGATAATATTCCATCCGCGCTGTTGCAACGTCGATTTTAAAGCCATCCTCAAAAATAATGACAGCGGTGCCAAACGCCTTGTGAGAGTGGATTCGGGCGCCAAATTGACCGGCATAGGCCCGCGCAAAGGTGATGCCGTCGCCTTCGATGACGATGTCGATATCCTCGTTGTTGCGATATAAAAAGAGGTCGCGGACAAATCCGCCCACCACGTAGGCCTCAAAGGCTAAGTTGTCTGCGACGCGGCCGATTTGCCGCAAGGTGTCCAGAACCCGGTCGGAAAGGCGCTCCTGCATGAAATTGGAAATGTTACGAACCCTTCCGGGCAGCGGCGTTTTGTGCGGGTCGGGGGTGTTGCCGCGCGTCAACTGGGTTTGTTGCACCAGGACGTTCAACAGATCCGTGCGTGTGATGACCCCTACAATTTTGTTGTGGGCAACCACCGGCAATACCCGTTGCTTGTTCCCAATAATTTTTTCCTGAATATCGGACAGATCGGCATCCGGTGAGGTGAAGGCTATTTCCGTGGTCATATAATCCCTGACCGGCGCCTGCCCAAGGTTGTGGTGGATGGCCTTTTCAATCACCTGGCGGGTGATATATCCCAGCAACTCATGATCGTGTTCCGAAATAACCAACAGGGCATTGATATTGTAGCGGGTCAACATCCTGTTGGCGTCATTGCAAGAGATTTTGGCATTGACGCTGATGGCGGGGGAAGACATGAGTTGGCGTGCCTGGCGCTGAGGTTTGATGTGTTTTGCCAGGGCCTTGAACAGGGCTTGTTCCGCTTGGGCCAGGGTCTGACCCTTGACGGCTGCGGCGGCTGCCGAAGGATGGCCGCCGCCGCCAAGGGCGCTGAGAATGGTTCCCACATCCACGTCGGGCGTCCGGCTGCGGGCCACAATGTAGATTTTGTTTTCCATCATGGCCAGTGCAAAGATGGCATTGACCTCTTCCATTCTGACCATTTTATGGATGAGAAATGCAAAATCGGGCAGATAGTGATCCATTGTAATTGAAGTGACCACGATTTCAACCCCGTTGACGGTATAACGCATGGTATTTTGAATAAGGTCGTTGAGATAGCCGACCTGCTCCGGGCTGATCTCTCT
>JBFFHG010000823.1:0-2679 GCA_041557055.1 Desulfosarcinaceae bacterium | reverse complement strand
GCCCTCAGAGCCGCATGCCGGACCGGGTCCAGACCGCGCTCTCCGGCTCTGATCTCAACCGGGTCTCCTGGAATCAAGTGAATCAGGGCAAAGGTGATGAGCGTGATGCCGACGAAGGTGGGAAGAACCAACATGAATCGGCGCAGTATAAAACGAATCATAACCCGATGCTCCTTTTGCCTTCCATGAACAAAAGGCTGTGGGAAGCCTTAAGAACAGTGGTTGTGCTACTCTTTGAGATCAACGCCGTAAAAGATATGGCCGCCAAAGGGATCGATACGATAATCAACAACTTCCCTGCGTACCGGCTCGTAGACCGTGCTATGGGCAATCGTGATCCAGGGGGCCTGCTCTTTGAAGACAATCTGGGCTTTCTCATACAACCGGGTGCGTTCGGCAACATCGGCAGTCACTTTTGCCTGAACGATCAAGTCGTTGAATTCTTTGTGGCAAAACATGGACCGGTTGGCATGGCCCACGGCATCGCATCCCAGCAATACGGCCAGGAAGTTGTCCGGGTCGCCGTTGTCGCCCGTCCAGCCCATCAAGAGCGTCATGTGTTCCCCCTGGCGGGAGCGCTTCAGGTATTCACCCCACTCGTAGGAGACGATCTTGGCATCCACGCCGACTTTTTTCCAATCCGCCTGAATAATTTCAGCCATGCGTCGTGCATTGGGATTGTATGGGCGCTGTACCGGCATGGCCCACAAGTCGGTTTTGAAGCCATCGGCATATCCGGCTTCGGCCAAAAGCTTTTTGGCGGCGGCAGGATCGTAGGGGTAGTCTTTCACGGCATCGTTGTAAGACCAGATGGTGGGCGGAACAGGGTTTTTGGCCACCGTCCCGGCCCCCTGGAAAACCGCGTTGATGATGGCTTTTTTGTTTACAGCCATGCTCAACGCCCGGCGGACTCTTACATCGGTAAAGGGTTTCTTCTGGGTGTTGAACGCCAGATAGCCGACGTTGAGGCCCTCTTGTTCCATCAGTTTGATATTTTTATCCCTGCGCATCAGATCCAGCACAGCCGGATTCGGGTAGGGCATGACATGGCATTCGCCGGCTTTAAGCTTGGCATAGCGAACCGAGGCATTCGGTGTAATGGTGAAAACCAGCTTGTCGATGGGCGCCTTGCCGCGCCAATAATTTTTGTGAGCCACATAGCGGATGATGGTATCTTTTTGGTACTGGACAAGTATAAAGGGGCCTGTGCCCACCGGTTCCAGATCCACCTTTTCCGGACTGCCGGTTTTCATCATTTTGTCCGCATACTCTGCGCAATGGATTGAGGCGAAATCCATTCCGAGATTGGCGATAAAGGGCGCTTCGGGCCGGGTCAGATGAAACCGCACCGTGTAATCATCCACTTTTTCGATACGATCGATCAACTCGG
Source organism: Desulfosarcinaceae bacterium (assembly GCA_041557055.1). Classification (GTDB taxonomy): domain Bacteria; phylum Desulfobacterota; class Desulfobacteria; order Desulfobacterales; family Desulfosarcinaceae; genus JARRKU01. The sequence goes on along the minus strand of JBFFHG010000823.1, from coordinate 1,289 downwards.
TCATCCCCATGGCGTTGAAGTATTCGTAATCACCGTGTCCCACTTTATGATAAGGATGGTTCTTGTCCCGTTGGCGTTCAAAGGAGAACAGAACGTCGTCGGCGTTGAATTCACGGGTGGGCGTGAAGTTCCTTGTATTGTGAAAGGTCACCCCTTTGCGAAGATGAAAAGTGTAGGTTTTGCCGTCTTTGCTAACCCCCCAGGATTCGGCCAGGCCGGGGATGATTCTGGTGGAGCCGCGCTCGAACAGCACCAGCCGGTCGAAAAGCTGACGCGAAGAAGCGTCCAGGGTTGTGCCTCCCGTATACAAGGCGGGATTGAACCCTTCGGGACTGCCCTCCGAGCAGTAGACGCAGGTCTTGGCGTTCGCCGGCACGGCGGCAGCCAAAAGCAGCAGAATCAGGCCTGAAAGAATGACATGCTTCCCGATGTTTTTCATTGATCGCCTCCAGTTGTTGTTATTTATAAACAAGGGCTTACGCCCAAAGCGACAAAATGACAACATCCGGATTGCGCTTAAACCCCTCATGGCGGATGCGCTGAGGGCGCTGTGCCCGGATAGAGTACTTATGGAGCTTGCAAGTCTTCCCCTGAACTTGAAGATAAAAAGAGAGCCGTGTTCCGTGACAGTCGTAATACGCTGCTCCGGGCTCCAGGTCATTTGGCAGACAGCAATGGCGAAGCAGCCGATGATGAGTTTTTTGCGATGGGAGTCTAAAACGACATCCCAATTCTCATTTTAATCTATTTATTGATTTGAAAGCAACTAATATTTGAATTTTGATATTTTTCCCCCGTGAGGCGTGAACTTGGCGCTGGGGAGGGATACCCCCGGCTGCCCGATTATGCGATTTTGTCATTTATTCGCCGTTATTATGTGGCACTCCATGGGGGCGGCCAAGCCATCATCATCCATGTAATCACACAATGCAGTTATAATGTGCCGTGACAGCTCCAACCGGTCTTGCTTTTTCATATTCAAGATTTCACCGGCCAATGGGGTTGCAGCCAAATAGCCGGAGATAAATTCCTCAATCGACGGATAACGTGCCATCTTTACCTCAAGGCGAATGTGTGCATTTCGAAAACCCGCATCACTCACAAGTCCTCTTATTTCATCACGGTTGGCAAGCGAGCATGAAGCATAAAAAGAAGCTGTTGATTCCTTTCCGAGCAATAGTTCAAGGCTTTCTGCAAAGCCCCTGAAACACGGGTAGCGTTCAAGCTCCCTCCAAATGCTGATTGCAAGTCGGCCACCCGGAATCATTACCCGGGCCATTTCCTTCAAG
>JBFFHG010000822.1:0-2685 GCA_041557055.1 Desulfosarcinaceae bacterium | reverse complement strand
GACCACCGGGGTGAGCAGGTCCACCAACCCCTTGGCCTTGGTTCTGGCAGCCGTGTCGGTCCCATTTTCAGCCGTTTCAAGGCAGGCGGCCACATAAAAAATCATGCTGCGCATGCCCTCCACATGGGCTTTCATCCAGGCCAGCATGCGGCGTACGTCCGGATGCCGGATAATGGGCACGGAAGGCGCACCGGGATCACCCAGGGCGGCCAGATCCTTACCCTGAATACGCTGGCGGGCATAATCCAGGGCGTACAGATAGGCGGCCGAAGCAGTGCATGCGCCTTGTATGCCGATGTTCAAGCGGGCTTCGTTCATCATGTGAAACATGATCTTGAGCCCCTGGTTCTCTTCACCCAGCAAATACCCGCGGCATTTGCCGGCGGTGCCGAAGGACAAGGCGCAAGTGGCACTGCCGTGAATCCCCATCTTCTCTTCCACCCCGACACAGACCACGTCATTGGCTTCTCCCAGGGTGCCGCCGTCGTTGACCCATATTTTGGGCACCACAAAGATGGAGATGCCCTTGGTGCCGGCCGGTGCGCCCTCGACCCTTGCCAGTACCGGATGAATGATGTTTTCATGCAGGTCGTGCTCGCCGGCGGTAATGAATATCTTGTCGCCGCTGATCAGATAGGTGCCGTCGGCCTGCCGGACCGCCGTGCTGGTCAGGGCCCCCAGATCGGAACCGGCCTGAGGCTCGGTGAGCACCATGGTGCCGCACCACTCAGAGGTGTAAAGCTTCTTTAAAAAGAGCTGTTTGAGCTTGTCGGTGCCGTAAAGTTCGATCATTTTGCCGGTGCCGTGCCCGCCATGACTGTACGTGGTCAAAGGATAGTTGGCGCCGACGATATATTCGCCCACGGCCTGGTTGATCACCATGGGCAGCCCCTGCCCGCCCCACCGGGGGTCTTCGGTCAGGCTGGTGAGTTCAGTCTGACGGATCATTTCCAGGGCGCGGTGAAAACACGCGGGGACCGTTACTTTCCCGTTTTCAAAACGCACCCCCTCGCGATCGCCATCGGCACAGGTGGGCAGAAGTTCTTTGAGCGCCAGCCGGCGGGCTTCGGAAATAATCATATCAAAAGCCTGGCGATTGAAATCCCGGTAACGCTCTTCTTTAAGCAATCCTTCTGCTTCAAACTGTTCATAAACAATAAAATCAATATCCCTGCGATCGGCAACCAATTGGGCCATGTTTGCCCTCCTTTTATGTTTTGGTTTCAGTCAAAAAATAATATCTGCCGCTATGGCATTACACTATTCCGGGCTCATTCCGGCCAGACGGCGGACTATCTGTTTACGGGCATTGATGTCGTATTGGGATGTAATGGCGATTTGCTCCATAATGGGCGACCCGCCCCCATGATAGCTCCCGTAATTCATGGCGCCGCCCAGACTGCTAACGGTCATGTCCCCGAAGTACATCCAAAAACGCATCTGGTCCTCCACCGGTATGTGCTGGTTGCGCCGCAAATACTTCTCCATAAGGGGCCGGATATCCTCATTGGCGAAATCCTGCTCAAAGGGCAAAGTGGCCGGCACCCCGCCGGCAATGTCGCACAGGATCTCCTGTTCATGGAAGACCGCTTCGCCGGTGAGGCAGCGCCCCACGTTGCAGTAAATGGAGTTGGGAATGCAGGCGCCCGGTCCGAAAGGCACCAGGCCCAACCCCGGAATATGGAGTTCGGCCTTGCCCAATTCCGACGCTGTAAAGCCGGCAGCATAACCCAATTCTGAAATCTGGATAATTTGGGAAAGCTTTTCGCGCACATGGGGGCTTTTTTCCACACCGTTGACTTCAGCCGCCAGGGCCGCCATACCCAGCACGACATCGCCGATGGCCGGTTTGCAACCTGAATAGCTGTGGCGATGAAACAGGGCGAAGAGCAGCGCGCAGATTCCGCCGTGATGATGCTCGCCGCACAGGAAAACCCGCTCCCAGGGCACGAAAACGTCGTCGAAAATCACGTAGGAATCCACCGCGCCGAAATCGAAGCCGCGCTTGAAGTGCTTGCGCGGCCGCATGTTGTGAGGATGGATCAATTGCTTGACGCCGTCATGGTCCGCGGGTACGGCGAACGCCACGGCATAGTCGGCCTCATCAGCCGTCAGGGCCCGGGTGGGCAACACGATAATTTCGTCGGCCACAGCCGCCTGAGTAATATGAACCTTGCACCCGCGCACCACGATACCGTCCTTTTTTCTTTCGATCACCCGCAGGTAAGCGTCCGGATCGGTCTGCTGGGCCGGGCGCTTCATGCGCTCGCCCTTGACATCGGTCTGGGCGCAGGCCGCCACCAGGTCGTTGGCCTGGAACCATTCCAGCCATTTGAGAAAGTTGCTGTGATAGGCGGTTTTACCCTCGGCCACCTTGTCGGCTTCATAGGAGACGGCATTGATGGCATTGACCGCATCAATCCCCATACAGCGGCCGATGCAATATCCCACATGGCGGCACAGCGTGCGGGTCATGTCCTGCTTTTTGTGAAGATCGTCGGTGCTCTGATGCACATGGCAGAAACGGTTGATGGTCTCGCCGGTCAGATGGGACCGGGCGGTGCACAAGGCAGCCGTGCGGTCATCGCCGGCGGCGTCGAAGGTGTGACCGATTACGCCAATGGATTGCCGCAGCACCTCGTGGTCCCGCCCGACGCACTCGCCCTGGAAATACAGGTTGCGCCT
>JBFFHG010000821.1:0-2687 GCA_041557055.1 Desulfosarcinaceae bacterium | reverse complement strand
TATTAAAAATAATATTGACATAATTCTAATGATTTGCCAATGTAATTTTAAAATTAGTATACGAAATTAAAAAAATAAAATAGGAAATCATGTGGTGTTCGGCGGCCGGCAGGCTGAAAAATGCTGCGGCCTGACTGAAGGGAGCAAGGGGTGAACGGATGGCGCAGGAGATGATAACAGCAAAGCTGGATCTGCCGACAAGTTGGCGGCATGGCAGAGCGCTCGCTGGGCAAGCGGGGTCGTTTGTACGCGCATTGGGTTGTCAACGCCCATTGTTGCTCACGGATAAGTTGCTATTGTCCGCGGGTGTTCTCAAACCGGTTTTAGCCTCTTTGGAAAAGGAGAAGCTGCCATATATTGTCTGCGATGCGGTGGATAAGGAGCCGACCCTTGAATTGTTCGGGAACTTGTTACAAATGTTGGATCCGGGTTCGTTTGACGTGGTCATTGCCGTTGGCGGTGGAAGCGTCCTGGATGTTGCCAAGGCTCTGGCCCTGATCGCCTCCTTTGGCGGCGATATCCGGGACTATGCCGGACATGAAAAGGTGCCGGGGGTGCCGGGTATCAAGGTGATCGCGGTTCCGACCACCTCCGGTACGGGAAGTGAAATCTCCGACGGCGTCGTTCTCATCGATGAAGAACGAAATACCAAATTTTTGGTGCTCAGCAAGAAGATCTGCCCGACAATGGCGCTGACCGATCCGCTCATGACACTCTCCATGCCGCCCAGGGTGACCGCCTGCAGCGGGATGGATGCCTTGGTGCATGCCACGGAGTCCTATATTTCCAAGGATGCAAATGTGGTCACCGAGCTTTTTTCTCTCAAGGCTGTTGAATTGTTAAGCCGGAATATACGTGCCGCGTATGCCGGGGGCGATGATGTGGATGTGCGTGAAAATATGCAAATCGGCGCAACAATTGCCATGATGGCCGGCATGAATGCCTATTTGGGGCTCTGTCATGCCATGGCCATGCCGTTATGTGCATTGTACCATATGCCCCACGGCCAGGTCTGCGGGATGCTGCTGCCCTACGTTCTTGAATACAATGCATCTGTTGCGGAACACAAAATAGCGACCATCCTTGAAAGGATGGGGATCGGGGGCAATGGCCAAAGCATGGCCCATCGATTGGGACAAATCAATACGCTCCTGGCCGAAATCGGATTGTTCGCCAGATTGAGCGATTTCGGCTATCGGCCGGAGCATATGCAGATCATCGTTCAAGCGACAATGGGCAGCGCGCAATGTCCAACCAACCCAAGAAGCCCGTCAAAAAAGGATCTTGCAGAAATTATAACCAGAATGATTTAGGAGGCGCTATGAAAACCGCGAAGTGTTTTGTGACGATTTTGATGGCCGTTGCGGTCGGTTTTATGATGGCTGGAAACTCTTCGGCATCCAAGGTGATCAAGCTGAGTTACAGCAGTGTCTTTCCGCCCACCCACGTGCACGCCAAGCTTGGCCAGGCCTGGGCTGATGAGATAGAGAAAAGAACCGACGGCAAGGTCAAGATCAGTTTCTATCCGGGCGGCGCATTGCTCAAGGGCGATAAGGTTTACTCGGGGATTGAGGCGGGCATTTCCGATATCGGCATGTCGGTATTTGTTTATAACAGGGGGATGTTCCCGGCCATGGAGGTGGTTGATCTGCCCCTGGGATTCACCAGCGGAAAGATGGCGACATCCGTGATCAATCAATTCTATGGCAAATTTCCGCCGGAGAAGCTCGCGGCCGAGGTCAAAGTGCTTTACCTGCATGCCCATGGACCCGGCGTCCTGCATTGTAAAAAGCCGGTCAAATCCCTGGAAGATCTGAAGGGACTCAAGATCAGGGGGCAGGGGGCCACGGCCAGAATCATTTCGGCTCTGGGGGCCGCTCCGGTGGCCATGCCGCAATCCGATAGTTACGAGGCGCTTCAGAAAGGTGTTGTGGACGGCAACTTCAGTCCCATGGAGGTTTTAAAAGGCTGGCGTCAGGCCGAGGTTGTCGACTATACGACAGAGTCCCACGGTATCGGCTATTCTTCGACTTTTTATCTTATCATGAACAGGGCCAAATGGGCTTCACTGCCGGCCGGGGTTCAAAAAGTCTTTGACGAAGTGAACGCTCAATGGGCTCAAAAACATGCGGATGCCTGGGACAACGTTGACCGGGAGGGCCGGGAATACACGATTGGCAAGGGCAATCAAATTATATCCCTGTCCGAGGAAGAAAACTTGCGTTGGAAAAAGGCTGTGCAGCCCGTAATCGAGGAATACATTCAGGACGCCAACGCCAGGGGGTTGCCCGGAGAACAGTATGTAAAAACCGCGCTGGAGCTTATCGAGAAGTATAAACAGTAATTAAAACGCTGACCCGTCGGCGATCACCGTAAAACGGGTAAAAGGTGTTCTATGGTACGGATACAATCGATTACGGCCTGTTTGGCACGCAGTCTTAATAAAATCGCGGGTATTTGCATCATTGCAATGATGGCGCTTAGCTGCCTGGATATCGTTCTGCGGGTGATGAGAATGCCGTTGCCGGGGACCTATGAAATTGTGGGCTTCCTGAGTGCCTTGATGATAAGTTTTTCCATGGCCCAGACAACCATCGAAAGGGGGCATGTGGCTGTTGAAGTGTTCATGTCCAAAATGCCCCGCGTCATCCAGAAGATCAGCTACGTGACAACCCATCTGATCATTG
>JBFFHG010000820.1:0-2691 GCA_041557055.1 Desulfosarcinaceae bacterium | reverse complement strand
TGATTCTTACCGGTCGAACGGACCGGTCGGGCCAGGGTGACCGTGACCTTGAAATCCTGTTCCCGGAACACCGATGGAATTTTGCGGATAACGGGCAACGGCACTTCCAGGTTGCGTTCATTGTGTTGAATATGCAGATAATTGACCAACCGGGTGATATCGGGCAGGTTGTCCTTGGCATCAGCCGGAGGCAGTTCCAGATAGATCTTCTCCATGGGCGGCACGAAAAGCCCCTGCTCCTTGATGTCGTCGAACTTCATCTGCTTGATGCGGGCCGTTGATCGCGGCGAACGGCGCAACAGGGCCGATGTGTCGATGGCCGACTCCACGGGAATGCGGATGACGACATCCTCGTTCACCCGGGCTTTGCAGGCCAGCCGATACCCCTTGTCCCGATCCTGCGGGCTCAGATGCTCGGAAATGCCGCCTTGCACACGGCCCTGTTCGATCCTCACCCGGCATTTACCGCAAACACCTTCGCCACCGCACGACGCGTTGATATGGACCCCGGCCGCCATGGCGGCCCGTATCACGCTCTCGCCGGCAGCAACCTCAATATGAATATCATGAGGCAGAAACGTCACTTTGTGATGGCTCATAACAACTTCTCCATATTTCAGCCCGGCATGGGGCGTTTCCATCCGTAAAGCTGATAATCAGCCCCCTGGCGCATGTCAACGGCCAAGCTTGAAGTTCTAAGAAGAATCAACATGGGTGTCAACATCCAAATCCCGATTCTGAACAACCATGTGAAAAATTTTGGATTTGCCCCGGCGGTCATATTTTGATAAGAGCGCCTGAATATGTTTAAAAACCTCCCCTCCGGTCCAATCCTGGTATTGGGGCGAGGGGTCCGATGCTCAAATCATCATTCGGCATGTATTCTCCGACCTTGAACCCCTCGCGCAGCCTTATCCTGAACCTGATGAAAGGTTTTGAAAGCATTTCTACAAACCAGTTTTCAGTTGAATCAGGACATGTAATATGCGATGGACGCCGGAAGCCGAAGCGGCTGTTAAAGAAGTTCCCTTTTTTGTGCGCACAAAGGTAAGGGCAAGGGTTGAAGCCGAAGCGCTTCACAACGGGAAAAAGGAAATCACCCTGGCCGAGGTCAAAACCACTCAAAAACGCTATCTGACAGGCATGCAGCCGGAGGTCAAAGGCTATCAGGTGGACGTCTGCTTCGGGCCGTCCGGATGTCTCAATGCCATTGGGCCCGCTCAAGGATTGGTGGAACAAATCGAAAATTTATTGCAATATTCCGATTTTTTGGATTTTTTTGCATCGATAGGTATCAGGAACCTCAAATTTCATCATGAATTCCGAGTGACGGTGGCTGATTGTCCCAATGCCTGCTCCCAGCCCCAGATCAAAGACATCGGCATCATCAGCGCACGGCGGCCCATGGTTTCCGCCATGCCGTGCACAGCCTGTGAGGCGTGCGTGGATAGCTGCCGGGAAGCCGCCATTGACCTGGATAAGAGCGGACCGATCCCGGTTATCGATTTGCAGCGCTGCGTGGCATGCGGCCAATGCATTCCCGTGTGTCCCAGCGGCACCCTGGTGGTGGCCGCCGAAGGCTACCGCATTCAACTGGGAGGCAAATTGGGACGGCACCCCCAATTGGCCTTTGAGCTGCCGGGCATCCATACCCCGGCCGCCATCCTTGAAATGGTCGATACCGTGATCGATATATACAAAAAAAGAAATCAAAAGGGCGAACGATTCGGTGATATCATGCAGCCCGAAGATATTATGCAACTGACGGAACGCTTTGGTTTCAAGGCGCGGTAGAGATGAAACCCCGGACGGGAACTTCATTGCCCGGCAACTTCGGGCACCGTGCTGAATAACGAAAATATTTAACCGCCGGTCGATCGAAAAAGGATCAAATGGCTGGCGGAGAATCCGGTTTCAAGGCTGCAAATAAAATGGTCATGGCGATCAGGCCCGGTCCGTTCTTTTGATATTGCATTAAATCCGATTTGGCGCTTTACTCCATAAAAAAGAAAGAGACGCCTTTGAACGACCATTGCGAGGACATCAATGCCTTTGCCGTTGAGCTGAAATCGAAAACAGAGCGAATCGAACAGCTCGAAATGGCGCTATCTCAAGCTCGAATGCAATTGGCTGCCCAACGCCATGATTGTGAAGCGTTCAAGGCCGCCCTGCAGTCATCCCAGCCAAGGGAGGCGGCGCTGAAACGCATGGTCAACCGCGGTCCCGCCGTGATCTTTTCCCGGCGCGCCGAAACGGGCTGGCCCGTGGCCTTTGTCTCTGAAAATGTCCGGCAATTCGGCTACGCCCCCGAGGATTTTCATTCCGGCCGATTGACTTATGCCGACATCATTCACCCGGAGGATTTGCAGCGCGTAAACCAGGATATGGCCGGGTACAACCAAAGCGCCGCCACAGAAAATTTCATTCAAACCTACAGAATCATCACCGCCAGGGGGCAAACAGCCTGGGTCGATGACCACACCTGGATCTTTCGCGATTCCCAGGGGATCACCCGCTACGAGGGGGCCCTGCTGGACATCACCGACCGCAAGTCGGCCGAAGATGCATTATCGGAATCGGAGTCCATGTTCCGCAACCTGACCGAAGAGGCCCTGGTGGGCGTGTACATCATCCAGGGGGGGCTGCTGAAATATGTCAACCCAAGGTTTGCGCACCTTCATGATTGCGAAC
>JBFFHG010000819.1:0-2692 GCA_041557055.1 Desulfosarcinaceae bacterium | reverse complement strand
TGGGGGATGCCCATGTCTCTTTGCGTCATGCCAATTTCGTTGTGAATTTAGGCTGTGCCACCGCGGTCGAGATTTTAAAATTGGCCGCCGCGGTCCAGGAGCGGGTTGAAAAATATTCAGGTGTCCGGTTGACACCGGAGGTACATGTTGTTGGAAAAGAAAAAACCAATCCGTAAAAATCGCTATAAAAAGAATCCCCGCCTGACGAGGCAAAAGATCGTCAGCCGTCTGATGGTTGGGATCAAGCTGATCATGCTGATCATGGCGATCATGGGCTTCAGCGCACTTTTTATGGCCGGCTACGCGGCGGTGACCCGCTCCGATTACTTCCGCACCGAGACGATTGAGGTGCGCGGTCTTTCGCGATTGACCGACACGATTGTCTTGACCCAGGCCAAAATCAAGCCGGGCGATAACCTTCTGGCTGTCAATCTGGGGCTGGTGCGCAAGCGTTTGCTGTCCCATCCGTGGATTGCCGCCGCGCAGGTGGCCCGGGAGATTCCGGGGACCATTTGTATCGATATCACAGAGCATAAGGCGATGGCGGTACTGGATATGGGACGTAAATTTCTGATGAATACCAACGGTCGGATTTTTAAGGAATATAATTCGAATGATCCCCGGGAGCTTCCCCAGGTAACCGGTATCGCCTATGCCGATATCAGTCTGGGGGAAGATGCCCTTACCACCGCCATGGCAGCCGTGGTGAAGGTGCTGCAGATCAGCCGTGCTGAAAAGAGCGCCATTGCCTATGCGCAGATACGGCAAGTGCACGTGGACCGCGAGATGGGGATAACGTTGACGGCCTGGGAGGATCAACGCCGCATAAAACTGGGTTTTACCCAATTTGAAGCAAAATATCAGAGGATCAAGCAACTGCTGCCGTACTTGACGCAGAACCGGCAGTGGCGGAAGTTTGAAACGCTTGATGCCAACAACCCGGACCGAATCGTCGTGCAATTGGGAGCGTCGCTTCAGAAGGGAGCATAAGGAGATTTATGGCACAGGGTTACGAAAACATCGTTGTGGGGCTGGATATCGGAACAACCAAGATCTGTTGCGTGGTGGGCGAGGTGGCCGGCCGGGATGTGAATATCATCGGTATCGGCACCCATCCCAGCGTGGGACTGCGCAAAGGCGTGGTGGTCAATATCGAATCAACGGTGGAATCCATAAAAAAGGCTGTGGAAGAGGCGGAGTTGATGGCCGGCTGTGAAATTTCCTCGGTCTATGCCGGTATCGCCGGCGGACATATCACCGGCTTCAACAGCCGCGGCATCGTGGCCATCAAAGGACCGGAGATCACGCCCGCCGATGTGGCGCGCGTCATAGATGCGGCTCGCGCCGTGGCCATTCCCATGGACCGCGAAGTGATTCACGTGTTGCCCCAGGAGTATATTGTCGACGATCAGACCGGCATCCAGAACCCGGTGGGCATGGCCGGGGTGCGGCTGGAAGCCAAAATTCATATTGTTACCGGAGCGGTCACCTCGGCGCACAATATTGTCAAATGCGCCAACCGGGCCGGTCTGGATGTGTGCGATATCGTTTTGGAATCGTTGGCTTCGGGCGAGGCTGTTTTGAGCGAAGAAGAAAAACAGCTTGGAACGGCCCTGATCGATCTGGGCGGGGGCACTTCAGATCTGGCCATCTTTGCCGGTCAGAATATCAAGCACACCTTTGTGCTGGCGCTGGGCGGTGACAATCTGACCAATGATATTGCGGTGGGATTGCGCGCGCCGCTCTTGGAAGCTGAAAAAATCAAAAAGAAATACGGCAGTTGCATCGCAGCGGCGATCAACGGCGACGAGACCATCGAGGTGCCCGGCATGGGAGGGCGTAATCCGCGCAAGCTTTCACGCCAGATTCTGGGAGAAATCCTGGAACCGCGCATGGAGGAGATCTTTACCCTGATCAAGCGCGAAATTTTCCGGGCCGAGATGGAACACTTTGTTTCGTCCGGAGTGGTGGTGACCGGCGGCACATCGCTGCTGGAAGGCGTGACCGATATTGCCGAAGGCGTTTTGGGTTTGCCCACCCGCCTGGGCAAACCGCATAACATCTCCGGATTGACCGATGTGGTCAACAATCCCATGTATGCCACCGGTGTGGGACTGGTGCTTTACGGCGCCCGAAAGACGCCGGAAAAGAAATTTCGAATCAGAGATAAAAATATCTTCAACAGCCTGATCCAAAGGATGAAGAAGTGGTTTAAGGAAGTCATATAGTATCGGTTTTTGATGATTGATATTTTGCGGGTGTTTGCTGAATGGGGCTGCGATTTGGAAAATTTTTTAAAGGAAGGATGGATTCCGTTTTATTTTTTAAAGGACGGGAAGTTATGTTGGAAGAACAGTTGGCGCAATTGCTGATGAATAATGAAATGGACGGAATACCGATACGTACGACTGGAAATGATGCAATATTTTAAGGGGAGAACCTCATAATAGTAAAGGGGGAGAAATATGTTCAGTTATGTAGAAGCGGAAAAGACGGCGAAGATTAAGGTCATCGGCGTCGGCGGCGCGGGTGGTAATGCCATCAACAACATGATCGCCAGCAATCTGCAGGGGGTCAAGTTCATTGCCGCCAATACCGACATGCAGGCTTTGGAAGTTTCCAAAGCGGAAATCAAAATCCAGATGGGCCAGCAACTCACCGAAGGTCTGGGGGCCGGCGCCAATCCCCAGAT
>JBFFHG010000818.1:0-2693 GCA_041557055.1 Desulfosarcinaceae bacterium | reverse complement strand
TTGGCAAAGCGACCTGAAAAGGGTCTCAATAACCAGAGATGATTTCCCTGAACCCGATACACCGGTAACGCAGACCATGCAGCCCAATGGAAAAGTGACCGAGATCTGTTTGAGGTTGTTGTGACTGGCGCCGGTCAATATGAGAAATTTATTTTTCCCTGAGCGGCGGGATTCAGGCACCGGGATTTGCAGACGGCCGCTCAGGTACTGACCTGTAAGCGATGTCTGGCAACGGGGCAAAGCTTGGGGCGGACCGGCGAATATGATTTGACCGCCTTTCATACCGGCGCCAGGCCCCATATCAATCACATAATCAGCAGCCATGATTGTCTCCGGGTCGTGTTCCACTATCAACACGCTGTTGCCCAGGTCCCGCATTTTTACCAATGTCCGCAGAAGTTTTTCATTATCTCTGGGGTGCAGACCGATACTGGGTTCATCCAGAACATACAAAACACCGGTCAGTTTAGCACCGATCTGGGTTGCCAATCGGATACGCTGGCTTTCACCTCCCGACAGGGTGTGAGCGGCCCGGTCAAGGGTGAGGTAGGACAATCCCACATCCTGCAAAAAATCCAATCGTTCGATGATTTTGCCGATGATCTTTTCGGCAATCAGCGCCTGTTGCCCTTCCAATTTTAACTCCCTGAAAAAAATGATGACTTTGGTGATGGAGAGCATGGCAATTTCATGGATGGCCCGACTTTCGATTTTGACCGCTCTGCTTTCGGGCTTAAGACGTGTGCCTTGGCATTCCGGACAGGATCGAAAACTCATATATTGCTGGATTTCCTCACGCGCCTGATGGGATTCGGTGTCATGGTAACGCCGTTGGAGTTGAGGAATAAGGCCTTCAAACGGTTTGGTATAGTCATGCCGGTTTTTTCCGTGGGTAACTGAAAACCGTATGGGCACATCGCCACTGCCATAAAATAGCGCCTGCTTGAAATCAGCAGGGAGCTCTTTGAATGGTCCATAGATATCGGCATGATATTGAGCGGTAAACGCCTCAAGAAATTCCATGAAAGTGATTGAGTTGCGATTTGCCCACGGTCCAACAGCCCCCTCACGCAAAGAAAGCTCTGGATTGGGTACCAGTAATTCAGGGTCGAATACCGCGCGGGTTCCTAATCCGTCACATGCCGGACAGGCGCCATGGGGCGAATTGAAGGAGAAATTGGCCGGCTCAAAATCCGGGTAGCTGATTGCGCAAGTGGCACAGACAGCCTTTTCGCTGAATTGCAGGCTTTGGGGCACAGCACCATCTGGTCCAGGAGGGGTCAGGTCTATGAGGACCTTGCCGTCGGACAGAGACAATGCCAACTCCAATGAATCGGCCATCCGATTTTTTAAGTTGGTTTTTTGGACCAGCCGGTCCACGACCACCTCTATGGTGTGTTTCCTTTTTTTGAGCAGCGGGGGGGCGTTTTCTATATCAAAGATTTCGCCGTCAATGCGCACCCGGGCGAATCCATCGCGTTTGAGCTTGTTGATGATCGTGCCATGTGAACCTGGTTGATTATGGACAAGAGGGGCAATGATAATAATTTTGGTTCCTTCCGGATAACATGATATGCTATCGACCATTTGATCAACGCTTTTAAAGGTAATGGGGCGTCCGCATTGATGGCAATGGGCTGTGCCGATGCGGGCAAACAAAAGGCGTAAGTAATCATAGATCTCTGTAACCGTGCCGACGGTGGAACGCGGATTATGGCCGGCGGTTTTTTGCTCAATGGCGATGGCCGGTGAGAGCCCCTCGATTAAATCGACATCGGGTTTCTCCATTCGTTCCAGGAATTGACGCGCATAGGCGGAGAGGGATTCAACATAGCGCCGCTGGCCCTCAGCATAGAGTGTGTCAAAAGCAAGGGTCGATTTGCCCGAACCGGATAATCCTGTCAGGACCACCAGTTGGTTTCTGGGAATATCCACATCGATATTTTTAAGGTTGTGCTGACGCGCGCCGCGTATCTTTATAATACCCATAATTGTTTCAGGCTGCTTTTTTATTTTGGTTCGGAGATTGGGATAATTGATAAAAAGGGCCTTTTGTATTTGGATTATCTGTTTGTTTCATCCGCCTCCTCATACCGCCGGCGAAGGTGTTTGTAAACGGTTATCCTTTTCCCGGAATTTTTTGTCCCGCTGGCATGGTAGAAATAATTTAAAAATGGTAGATATTCGTAGAAAACAGGAGCTTTTGCAGGAAGCATGGTTTTCGACAGGTTGTTGATAACTTTGGATCTGCTTAAAATGCTTGAGGAAAGATCGACGGCTCCAATGTGTCTGTTCACCGAGAATTCCCGTGTCAAATTAAATAATTCAAAATAAAATTAAATAGATATGATGTGTTTGTAAATTGTTACAATGGTGTTAGGGAAATTCGATTCATCCGGATTGACAGCATCCGGCTTCTCCCGTATTAAATTATCAAACTTTAGAGTTGATTTCGAAACTTTTAGCTAACCTGTGTTAATTAATCGTATTTATTGATTTGTTGGTGTTTAATGGTTTCCATGCTTGGCGGCATGGTTTTTTGTTCAACTGGCTGGTGGATAGGGTATAAAATAATGAGCCATATCTGGCACGAAGTAAAAGCGGTATTAGCAGAGCGGATTCCTGAACATACCTTTCGCATGTGGATTGAGCCTTTGAAGCTGGAGACTCCAGTGGATCATGATAAAGTTATG
>JBFFHG010000817.1:0-2698 GCA_041557055.1 Desulfosarcinaceae bacterium | reverse complement strand
TCGGCGCCTTGACTCTTTCGCCCTCCGACTTTTGCAACGATAGGGTAAACTCAATCGCCTTGGCACATGTATTGAAAATCAGATTCCGTGAAGGGGACTTGTGAGGGGAACCTGTTCAGCAGTCGAACAAACGCAAGTTGATAACCAAATCCAAGCCGGTTGTACTCCTGCCGGCATATTTAGGCGCTGACCCATGGATCGGCTCGAACATCGATGGATAACTTTTCTCGGGATTCATCTCGCCGTGCTTCAGATAGCAGTCGCACCCCAATCGTGGCACTCGGTCTTAACGCCGAAAACAAACTTATCGGCCACGGCGTTCATATAGATACAATTATATCCAAGATTGTAGCAATGGGGTGATTCATTATTTGATCGGTCGTCTTGTCAAAGGACCGGCATCGTATTATGCTGAAACCAACAGCAGTGTTCGGATGATTGACCAAAGGAGTCGCAGACCATGGCTAAAACTAAAGAACCGAACTTTCGACTTGTTCTTGAATCCACAAGTTATGGGACAATCGTCACCGATGCAAGCGGCCGCATCCAATGGTTCAACCGTCAGGCCATGGATATTCTTAAACCTTCCGGCTCGCTCAAAGTGGGTGACCCCATTGGAAGGCGCCTGCCGCTTACCAGCAGGTTGGTTGATCGATGTCTTTCAAGCGGCGAGCCTCAATTGGGCAAACATCTCCAGGGACAGCATGTTGATATCGTGGTACATGTTACCTGCATGAAATCCGAAGGCAGGATCATAGGTGCTGTGTGCAGCCTGGATAAAGTTGAACGATTCGAGGAGACCGTTAGTCAATTGGACTCTTACAAACGCCTGAGCCAGCAGTTGACCGCAATCGTGGACAACAGCTCCGACGGCATCTGGGTTTGCGACGGCAATGGCACGGTGATCACGGTCAACAAAGCCTCGGAGAGACTCAACGGCATCCGTGCTGAAGAAGTGATCGGACAGCACGTATCCGTCATGGAGGAAAAAGGACTTGTTGATCGGAATGTGACGCCCGAGGTCATCAGAACCGGCAGGAAGATCAGTGCCCTTCAGTACATCAAGCGGACAAAAAGATATGTCCTGATGACAGCTACGCCGGTATTTGACGGCAATGGCAATATTTCTATGGTGGTCAGCAATGGTCGGGACATGACCCGATTAAATGTAATAAATGAAGAGCTTGTACAGACGCGTATGAAAGCGCAAAAGTTGGAGGAACGACTGGCTGAAATCGATATGCTGAGGCTAAAGGATCAGGAAATCGTGGCTGAAAACGACAAAATGGTACAAGTACTGCGCGTTGCCTTCAAGCTGGCTAAAATGGATGCCTCCAATATTTTGATTTTAGGTGAATCAGGAACTGGCAAAGGAATGCTATCCGAATTCATTCACAAAAACAGCAACAGATCGAAAAAAGCATTCATCCAGATCAACTGCGCTGCGCTGCCCGAAACCCTTCTGGAAGCCGAGCTGTTTGGATATGAAGGCGGAGCGTTTACTGGTGCCCGCCAAAAAGGCAAGGCCGGCTTATTAGAGCTGGCTCAGGGCGGTGTGCTGTTCCTTGATGAAATCGGCGACATGCCTATCTCGGTCCAGGCCAAGCTCTTGAAATATCTCGATGATCATATGGTCATGCGCGTCGGCGGCGTCCAGGCCCGTCGGATCGACTGTTTGATCATTGCTGCCACCAATCAGGATTTGGAACATAAGACCAAAGACAAGTCCTTTCGTGAGGATCTTTTCTACCGCCTGAACTCCTTTATCATTCAAATTCCGCCGTTACGCGAAAGACCTGAAGACATTCTCAAGCTGGCCGAAAGTTTCCTGAAAAAATACAACAAGAAGTTCAAATTAAACAAAAAGCTATCCTACCGGACCCTTGAATTCCTCCGGTCACATCCCTTCGAGGGTAATGTTCGTGAGTTGCAGAATCTGATCCGTCGCTTCGTCGTCATGGGTGAGGTTGAGGGACTGCTGGTACCAGTTGTTGAGGGCTACGGCGAGCCGGTCTTCCTTGATAATGCGACGTCGCTGGCAGAGGAGGCCAACCTCGACTTGGGTGGCAGCCTTAATGCGCAGCTTGAAGCGTTCGAACGGGCCCTCCTACAACGGACGTTCTCCCGCTTTCCCTCGACCCGCAAGATGGCGGCCCATCTTGGCGTCAGCCAGCCGACAATCGTCAGAAAACTCAGGAAATACGGACTGCCGGAACAGAGCGACTGATTCATGGTTATATCGGTCTGTAGCAGCCGCCTTACGCCCATTTGCAGCCTCCGCCAGGTTCATGCGTTGCGCTGTCCGCATCAATGGGGGACTATAATGGTACCACCCATTTTCGTACGGGAATATACGCTAAGGGCTGCAACTATCTGATTTTATTTATATCTAAAAAACCAGAAATTCTTGGGTTGAATAATATCAATAAATTACAGAATAATAATATATCTACGAGTGAGAATGGGTGATATCCTTATTAAGTTCAATTTTAGGGTTGAATTCGGTAAGAATTTCTTCAAGCAATTCTGCTACATCCCTGACAATCGACACACAAATACCTTTTTCTTTTGCGTTTTTTATCTCATCGGGGTTATCATAATTAATGTTGTTAATTAGAAGTAGCTCTCTGCATTCAACGGTTTTTCTTCGCTGTTTAAAACGATGAAAAAGCTCCTGTATAGCTTGAATGCACAATTC
>JBFFHG010000816.1:0-2699 GCA_041557055.1 Desulfosarcinaceae bacterium | reverse complement strand
TTGAAAGATTCAAAGTGCGAACCCAATCGGACCGAAAATTGTTACAAAAGGTTGAGCGGGTTAGAAATTCCTTAATGCGTCAAGGGCAGATTTGACCCCTGGCGACCCCTGGCGTCTACCTGAAACATAGCCGTTCGGGCTTGCCGATGCCCTCCCCCCTGGCGATGGCGGCTGATGTTTGAACAGTTCCCGGATGCGCTTGACAATACGCTTCTCCTTGTTCAGGAACCACTCAAAATTCTTTGTGTGGACGAAACCTACGAAATCAGCAACGGCCAGCCGGTCAGGTGCCCCATGGCAAAATTTTTTGGAAAAAGGTTGTGACCTTTTGTTGAACTGCACGTAAATCCTTTTGAATAGTATGTTCGGTCATGCCGTCCGATTCTCCTCTTACTTTCTTTGTCTTGATGGTGTGGACAAGCGTATCCCCTTCTGATTTCTCAGACCAGTTCTACCTCTTGTGGAGGGACGACCGTTTTCAGCACTCACGCTCAAGAAAAAATGTAATCCTGATGAAAGGAGGTGAATCGATAGCGAATCAAATTGGCAGGTGTCCCTTTCCTCAGAACGTTGGCAATATACCGCAACGGACTGTGAGAAAAAAATAGAATTGACCATTGAACAAACAACAGGCGAAGGAGTGTGCAGTTATGCGTATTTCTAAAAAATTATTAACTATTTTGGCAATTGCAGTCAGTTTGGTCGCCGTACAGAACGTATTGGCCGCTACCACAATTACCGTGGCTGGTACTGTCAGCCAAATTTCAACCGATCCGAACATGGTTGTCATTGATGATGACGGGGTTTTGACAGAAGTCTATGGAATCCGGCTTAACTATTTGGCGAATCAATACAATATCTTTATCGAAGAAGGCACTGCTATCAGTGTTGACGCATACGAGTATCTCTGTTCGGATGGGACCATCAAGCTCATGGCGTCCAGTATCACGGTAAATGATGTGACCGTGCAATTGCGTTCGGTGCCATAGATAACCATGCCACATTCCCGATAGGTAAAGTCATCGCCCCTGCTTCCCCAATGAAAGGGAGAGATTGCTTTTTTCCGGTGATCTCTCCCCCTATCCGTGTCCATCCCGAAATAGGCGAATTTGGTCGAGATAAAGGCCTGCGAAAAATGTTACCGCAGGCATATGGTTGATATTGCGAGGATAAAATTTTGAGCACAACACAGATAGCGGGCAAATTGGCCATTTATGGATGGACACTGCTTAAAGCGACTGCAGCAGCCCTATCAGTTTGTTCTTGAACCAACCGGACATCACCCGGCCCCTGGCAGGTCGAGGTTGATGTTGCCGAGCATGGGGATCTCACCAGTGTTCAGCTTTATATTCCGGTGAGGAGCATACATGTTCAGGTTGCTGACGCCCCGCACGCCGTTGATTGGGGAGACCATGTCTGATTGGTGAACCGTTTGCCCAAAATCGACCCGATCCTCAAGTGCACCCCGGGTAAATTGCCCGGATGGTGCCCGAATTCGGCGCTTGTTCAATACCCACAAGGGGCTAATCTCTCTTCGCCATCTTTTTTATGCAACTGCAGGGTGATTTTAATTCAATATTATCCCGATTAATGATATCTGGACCCAGTGGATACAGTATGGTGGATTTGATGATAGATCAATGTGGTTGTTTGCTATGCCCCCACCCGAATCAAAATAGGCTTATGGCATCTGTCCCATCGGCGGCAGCGCCGCAATGGTGGGAGTCATACACTCATGTATGGCTCTGAAGGATAAATCCGGCAGAGCGCCTTTGCTTTGAACCCAAAAACCAAAGCTGTTTGTTATGCAACATTCAAAGATATATACCTATTTGCCTGTTCTGGGCCTTTTGCTGGCCATGGTGTTATGGGCCAGCTCGTTTGTGGCTTTGAAGATCGCTTTTCGGGTCTATGATCCCATGGTGGTTATTTTCGGCCGCATGGCCGTGGCCAGCGTCTGCTTTTTGTTTTTTTTCCGTTGGTTCAGGAATTCAGTGAATTTCCGGCGGGGTGATTTGAAACACATTTTGCTGATGGCGTTTTTCGAACCCTGTCTCTATTTTGTTTTCGAGGCCAAGGCCATCGTGCACACCACTGCCTCCCAGGCCGGTATGATAACGGCCATGCTGCCCATCCTGGTGGCTTTGGCGGCCGGATGGTTGCTCAAAGAGCGTGTGGGGCTGCACGCCTGGATGGGCTCCCTGCTGGCCGTGGCCGGGGTTTGCTGGCTGACGCTGGAGAGCGTTCCGTCAACCGACGCCCCCAATCCGGCGCTGGGCAATTTTTACGAATTTATCGCCATGGTATGCGCCACCGGTTATACCATCACTTTGAAACAGCTAATTCAGCGCTATTCGCCTTTTTTTCTGACGGCCATGCAGGCTTTCATCGGCAGCGTTTTTTTCCTGCCCTTTCTTTTCCTGCCTTCAACCCAATTGCCGATCCATTTTGAGCCCTCTGCCGGTATGGCGGTCATTTATCTGGGCGCCGTCATTACCCTGGGTGCCTATGGGCTCTAAAATTTCGGCCTGAAGCACATATCCGCCAGCAAGGCTTCGGCTTATGTGAACCTGATTCCGGTGTTCAGCGTGATGATGGGCTGGATTGTGCTGGATGAGTCGTTTACCCGGACGCAGTGTGCGGCCGCGGCCATCGTTATGGCGGGGGTTTATATCGGCCAGCAGCGTCGCAAAAAATAT
>JBFFHG010000815.1:0-2699 GCA_041557055.1 Desulfosarcinaceae bacterium | reverse complement strand
GAGCTTTTTCCGGCGAAGCTCATGGAAGACTACCTGGTGTTGCCTCTGGCGGAGGATGGCAACCGGCTGAAGGTCATCATCACCAATCCACTCGACCTGGAGACGCTGGACCTGTTGCGGTTTCGGCTCAACCGCGAGGTTGTGCCGGCCCTCGGCTGCACCGAGCCGATTACCATCTCCCTTGCCGCAGCACGCGCCGTTCGGGAACTGGGCACAAAGCCTGAACACATCAACGTGCTGGTAAGCGGAAATCTGCTTAAGAACGGCATGGGGGTGGGCGTTCCCGGCACCGGCATGACCGGTCTGGATATCGCTGCCGCCGTGGGTGCTACGGGCGGTAAGCCGGAACTGGCGCTGGAAGTTTTGCGCGACCTCACCCAGGAACAGATCGCCGAAGGCAAGCAAATGTTGACTGAAAAACGGGTGAAGGTGTGCCTCTCCGACATTGATGAACTGCTTTATGCGGAGGTGACCGCCACCGCCGGAGACGACTTTGCACGTTGCGTTATTGCCCGCGAGCACACCGCGGTGGTGCTGGTGGAGAAAAACGACGTGGAAGTCTTCTGCGCATCTTGGCCCGGTGAAGAGGCCGGCGCAACCGTATGGCCCCTGACCATAGAGCGCATCCATGACTTTGCCGTAAACGCGCCCATGGAGATGATTGGGTTCATCCTGGAAGCCGCACGCCTCAACCAAGCCATTGCCGCTGAGGGAATGGCACGCGAGTGGGGCCTTAAAGTGGGCCGTTCCATGGAAGAGGACATTCAGCAGGGATTGCGCGCTGACGATATCGCCTCATTCGCCATTAAAATGGCGGCGGCGGCGGCCGATGCGCGCATGGACGGCATCATGCTGCCCGTGATGAGCAACTCCGGCAGCGGCAATCAGGGCATCACCGCCACGGTACCGGTGCTCGCCTTTGCCCGCAGACTCAATGCAGACGATGAAGCGCTCGCCCGCGCCCTGATCATGAGTCATCTCACGGCGATACACTTGAAACACCACCTGGGCCGCCTCTCCGCCCTGTGCGGTGCCATTCTGGCTGCCACCGGATCCAGTTGCGGCATTGTCATGCTGCTGGGCGGCGGTATGACGGAAATCGGTTACGCCATCAAGAACATGGTGGGCAACATAGCGGGCATGATCTGCGACGGCGCCAAAACAGCCTGCGCTCTCAAAGTCGCTTCCGCTGTGGAAGCAGGCATACAGTCCGCCCTGCTCGCCAAAAAGGGCACGACGGTCAGCGGACGCGAGGGCATTGTGGACGACGATCTCGAGACCAGCATCCGCAACCTTGGTCGGCTCGGCACCAGCGGCATGGCAGGAACGGACAAAATCATCCTGGACATCATGGTCTCAAAAAAAACCTGATTTGACATATTCGCTTTTATTTTTGAGATTTCATGATAAAAAAGAATCTTGAGGGGTTGACCCGTCTATTGGTTCACAGTTTATTAGTTGCTTTGTCATGGCCGTGGCGGAAACAGAAACAACAACATCAGGAGAATGACAATGCAAAGCAAAGTGAGCAAGGAAGCATGGGTCGCCATGTTCCGGGAGATCGGACTGGACGACGACGCAATGATGCAATGGCACCGCCTGTTCGAAACACGCCATCCGGAAGGTCATGAGGACTTTCTGGCGTGGCTTGGTATTTCGTCCGATGAAATCGCCAAAATCCGTTCGCAAAGCCGATAGTTAGACAAAGACGGCGGCCGCAAATGCGGTTGCCGTCTTTCACCTGAGGGTTTGCGTAACCCCTAAGTTGATGATGAAAACCTATTCCATCTCACAATTGGCCCGATCATTCGGCCTGGCGCGAAGTACGCTTCTATACTATGATCGTATCGGCCTGCTGCGCGCCCCCGAAAGAACCGCCGCCGGTTACCGGTGCTATACCCAGCAAGAGTATCAAAGGCTCGCGCGTATCTGCATGTTTCGCGGGGCGGGCATGCCGCTATCCGATGTGCAAGACCTTTTGTCCAGCGGCGCTGAACCCAGCGTGAAGATCCTTGAAAGGCGGTTGCGGCAGATAGAAGACCGGATTCTTGGTCTCAGAAGCCAGCAACATTTAATCATCGCTATGCTGAAAAACATGACAAGCGGCACCTATAAATCTGTCGTTGATAAAAAGATGTGGGTGGAAATGCTGGAGGCGGCGGGAATGAACGAGTCATCCATGGCGATGTGGCATGCTGAATTCGAGCGTCGTGCACCGGAGGCACACCATGAATTCCTGTTGTCTCTCGGTATCCCGGAGAATGAGGCGCGGCAAATCAGGGACTGGTCGCGACAAATCAAAGCCGACCCATAACATATCAATATCAGCAGTGATCTCAGACAGAGTCTCTCAAGCAGTGCCCCACGATGACCAATCCCATCCACTTTTCTTTTTCGCATGCAATCATCTCCAGGATAGTATTCAATGTCCCCACGATGATTTTTTCCTTATCCTGGTATCCGGCATAATACACCACGGCCACTGGAATATCATCGGCATTGTATTTTTTCAACGCGGCCACCAGTTTGTGAACATCTTCCAGAGCCATATAAAAAACCAGCGTAGCAGGATAGATTGAAAGATTTTTGGCCAAACCAGCGGATTCCTGACTCAAAAATTGCTGCAGATCGATCTGGGCCACAAACCGTGCATGGGCCCCTGTGCTGCATTTTTTCAATGCTGCAAACGAAGCGCTCAT
>JBFFHG010000814.1:0-2703 GCA_041557055.1 Desulfosarcinaceae bacterium | reverse complement strand
TGATAGATGAACCCGTTATGCATCATATCCATCTCTTTTTGGAGAGCCTGGCTGCTGAGAAGGGCTATTCGGCCCATACCCTGCGGGCATATCGCCATAACCTGGAAGAGCTGGCGGCCTTTGCGGCCGGCGATCCCCAGTTGGCCGTCAGCGATCCGGAGCGTTTGAAGTCGCTGACGCTGAGCCAGATTGACGAGATTCAGGTTCGCGCCTATTTGGGTTATCTGCACGGCCGCAATACCAAAACCACCATGGCCCGCAAGCTGGCTGCCGCGCGCTCTTTCTTTCGCTATCTGCTCAAACATCGTGTAATTGCCGACAACCCTGTGGAATCCCTGCATCCGCCCAAACACGGCAAGCCCATGCCGGTCTACTTGCCGGTGGATGATATGTTCCGGCTTCTGGACGGGATCAAGCCCCTGGGCGTTTTAGGGCTTCGCAACAGCGCCATCCTTGAGACCCTTTATTCCACCGGGGTGCGGGTATCTGAATTGGCCGGTCTCGATGTCAAGGACATGGATGCCGACAACGGAATCATGCGGGTTCTGGGCAAGGGCGCCAAGGAACGCCTGGTGCCCGTCGGCGCCAAAGCCCTGACTGCCATGGCGGCTTACCGCCAGGCCTTATGGGCTGAAACCGGCATCGCGCCGGACAGTGACGGGCCCATGTTTTTGAATAAAAATAATGGGCGCTTGACCACCCGCTCCATCGCCCGGGTGGTGGACAAACTGGCCCGGGCCTGTGGTCTGGCGATCCCCGTATCACCCCACGCCATGCGTCACTCGTTCGCCACTCACCTGCTGGATGCAGGGGCTGATTTGAGGGCGGTGCAGGAGCTGCTGGGCCATCGCAGCCTCTCCACCACCCAGAGATATACCCATGTGAGTATCGATCGCCTTATGGCCGCCTACGACAAGGCCCATCCGCGACGTTGAAATGCAACAAAGGACCGATTCAATGCAAAACACGAATTATCCCAACAGGATGCACGGCACCACCATTTTAGCCCTCCGGTATGGCGGCAAGGTGGTTTTGGCCGGTGACGGCCAGGTCACTTTGAACAATACGGTGATCAAACACCACGCCCGCAAAGTGCGCCGAATTTATAACGACAAGATTATCGTCGGTTTTGCCGGGGCCACCGCCGATGCCATGAATCTTTCCGAGCGCCTGGAGGGCAAGTTGGATCGTTACAACGGCAACTTGACCCGCAGTGTGGTGGAGCTGGCCAAAGACTGGCGCACGGATAAATACCTGCATCGGCTGGAGGCCTTGATGCTGGCCGCTGATGAGGAGAAACTTTTCCTGCTTTCCGGCAGCGGTGATGTCATCGAACCTGATGGGGGCGTCATCGCCATCGGCTCGGGCGGCGTGGCTGCTCAATCCGCTGCGACAGCCCTGCTCAGGCATACCCAGATGGACGCCCTCCAGGCGGCGAAAATCGCCATGGAGATAGCCGCCGACTTATGTGTTTACACCAACCACCAACTGACCATTGAAGAACTGATTTATCATGCAAAATCTTAAACCCAATGAAATTGTTCAAAAATTAGACCGCTATATTATCGGACAACACAACGCTAAACGCTCTGTGGCCATTGCATTGCGCAACCGTTGGCGCCGTCGGCAAGTTCCGGATGAACTGAGGGATGAGATCGCGCCAAAAAACATCATTCTCATCGGTCCCACAGGTGTGGGCAAGACGGAAATCGCCCGTCGCCTGAGCCGCATGACCGATTCCCCCTTCCATAAAGTGGAGGCCTCCAAATTTACCGAAGTGGGCTATGTGGGGCGTGATGTGGAATCCATGGTCCGGGACCTGGTGGACCTGACGGTCAACGATGTGCGCCAGCACGAACAGGAGGCTGTTCAGGACAAGGCTGCACAGATTGCCGAAGAGCGCCTGCTCGATCTGCTGTTGCCCAAGGCTGGCGCCAAAGGGCCGGCAACCGATGAGGGGGGTGGGGCAACCACCTTGGAATTGGTCCCGTCCGGCGAAGACAGCACCGCCTCCACCCGTGAGAAATTGCGCCGCATGCTGCGCCGGGGAAAACTGGACAACCGCTATGTGGACCTGGACGTTTCCGAACGATCCACGCCGGTGGTGGAGATCTTTTCCAATGTGGGAATGGAGGAGCTGGGCATCAATTTCAAGGATATGCTCAACGGCATGATGCCCAAAAACACCAAGCGCCGGAAGATCAAAGTGCCCGAAGCTCTGCAGACCCTGGCCGAAGAGGAGGCCCAGAACCTGGTGGACATGGACAAGGTGGTCCGTAGGGCGGTAACCAAGGTGGAGGAGGCCGGGATTATCTTTCTGGATGAGATCGACAAAATCGTGGGTAAAAGCCAGGGCCAGGGGCCGGATGTCTCCAGGGAAGGGGTCCAGCGCGATCTGCTGCCCATAGTGGAGGGCAGCACCGTCACCAGCAAATATGGAACCGTGCGCACGGATCACATATTGTTTATTGCCGCCGGTGCTTTTCATACCATCAAACCATCCGATCTGATTCCCGAACTTCAGGGCCGTTTCCCCATTCGCGTGGAGTTGGACTCTTTGGGGCGCGAGGAGTTTGTGCGCATTCTCCAGGAACCGCGTAACGCCCTGGTGCTGCAATATGTGGAGATGCTCAAAACCGAAGGGGTGGCGCTGGAATTCAAAGCAGATGCAATTGAGCGCATCGCCGTCATCGCCGAAGAGGT
>JBFFHG010000813.1:0-2703 GCA_041557055.1 Desulfosarcinaceae bacterium | reverse complement strand
TAATTCCTTTGAGAGAGATATATATAGAAAATTATACCAGCGAATACAGTTTAAAATGTAGCTCTTAAAGAAACTTAACAGTATCTAGCAAGGAAAACATATAGAATTAAGTTTTTATTTTAAAAAATATCTCGGTCACGTAATCTCTGGCATATTTTATGTGAGGTTATTTTTATAACTTTGTGGCGCTTTGTAAAGTATTAGAAATATACTCAACCCAGTACTTGACTTTTTGTTTTGATTCACCCTCTACCATTACTCGTACTAGTGGTTCAGTTCCCGAGGCGCGTAAAAGTATACGGCCTCGGTTGCCAAGATCATGTTCAGCTTTTTTTTGAGATCCTGGATCAGCTCCAGAATCTGATCTTGGATGGTCACATCCAGCGCCGTGGTCGGTTCATCGGCAATGAGCAGTTTTGGTCCACAGGAAAGGCCGATTGAAATCATCACGCGTTGTCGCATGCCGCCGGAAAACTGGTGCGGATAGTAGCTCAGCAGCTTACGGGGTTCCGCAATACCCACAAGGTCCAAGAGTTCAGCCGCACGATCCAGTGCCTGGCGTTTTTTCATTCCTTTATGGTAAATCAAACGTTCCGATATTTGCCGGCCAATGGTCAATACCGGGTTGAGTGAGGTCATGGGATCCTGGAACACCATGCCGATCTGTTTGCCGCGAACGTGGCGCAACTCTTTGGGGGGCATCTTGAGCAGATCTTTACCCCCGAAGAGAATCTTGCCGTTTTCGATTCTTCCTGGAGGCGTCGGTATCAAACCGATCATGGAAAGAGCATGCACGCTTTTGCCACTACCGCTCTCACCCACAATACCCAGTGTTTCACCTTCTTCCAGTTTGTAGGAAACGTTGTTGACCGCATGTACCGTCCCATTTTCGGTTGCGAACCGGATGACAAGATTTTCTACTTCCAAAAGCATCGCTGTGCTGCCTCCTTTTTAGACGCCCAACAGACCGCTGGGGGAGACTGTCAGAAATTTACAGCCTGTTTCGGAGATCAACACCGTATCGGAGTGCTGAATGCCGCCCCATTCGGGAATTCTCAAGTTAGGTTCGAAACTCATCACCATGCCCGGTTTCAGCATCTCTTCATTCTCAGCCGCCAGTGACGGCTGTTCATGGCAACCCAGGCCCATTCCGTGGCCGATGCGGCCGGGAAGATAGCGTTCATACCCCAGTCGCACATATTGCCGGGCCGCTTCAGCATAAACATCGGCACAGGAAAATCCCGGCGCCAGGATCTTTTGCGTTTTCTCGCGGATTTCCAATATGGCCTCGAAAGCGTTTCGCTTATCCGGGGTTATCTTCCCCACCGCCACGGTGCGCTCGTTTTCGGCATGCATGCCATTGGCGCAGGCCCAGATGAAAATGGTGACCAGCTCTCCGGGTTGCGCAATCCGTGACGTCGGATTGTCGCAATTGTATGCGACCCTGTCTCCGGCCAGACACCAGCACTGCAGGCCATTTTGGACGCCGCCCTCCAAAGAACCGAAATCACAGATTTCGACATGCGGATAATCTTTGTTCCACGCTCGGTGCATGACCGCCATGGATGCAATGGCCACTTGTCTTTCACTGCCGCCCTCTGACAGAGTTTCTATTGCGGCCGTCATTCCGGTATCGGCCAGTTTGGCGGCAATTTTCAGGTGGTCAAGTTCGTCCGGGTCCTTGATTTTTCTAGCCCCGGCGATAAGTGGGGAGCAATCTTCAATACGGGCCTTGGGAAACGCTTCGGCCAGTGTGCGGTGGCGTGAAACCGACAGAAACTCTTGCTCCATGCCAATCACACCTTGCGTATCCCCAAGGGCGCCTACGATCTCCTGAAGCGCGGCGAGCCAGGACATGCCCATGGTTTTCTTGGTGGCCCATTTTCCGTAGAGCTGGATATGCTCCACCCAGGACGACGCTCTGGCATGATCGTCCCGTAAAGCATGGATCAAAAGGGTTTGGCGGCCGTCGCTTTTCAATAACAAGATAACCGGGTGGCTGTTGATAATGGGGTTGAAGCCGCTAAGGTAGAACGTGTGCTCCGGCTTAAAACAGATCAACAGATCCAATCCCCCTTTTTGCATGGACTCGGTTAAGCGTTGAATTCGATTTCTGTGAATTTTATTGGCCATTATATCATTCCTTCAAAAAAGTATTATCGATTACGCAGACGGGGGTCGAAATGGTCCCGTAACCAATCCCCCACCAAGTTGACGCTCAATACCAGGAGCAAAATGGCCGCCCCCGGATATG
The DNA here is from genome assembly GCA_041557055.1 of Desulfosarcinaceae bacterium. GTDB lineage: Bacteria > Desulfobacterota > Desulfobacteria > Desulfobacterales > Desulfosarcinaceae > JARRKU01. The sequence goes on along the minus strand of JBFFHG010000813.1, from coordinate 449 downwards.
TCGCCAACCACCAGGCAGAGTGCATGTACGAACGGCCGTCGGCCAACATTCGGCCCCAGCTTGGATACGGCGGTTGAACGCCCATCCCCAAAAAACTGAGAGCGGATTCCATAATGATCACCCGGGCCAATTCCAGTGTGCCCACAACCAGGACCGGGGTCATCACATTGGGTAGAATGTGCTTTAGCAGGATCCACCACGGTCTTGCCCCCGCCGCCTTTGCGGAAAGCACAAACTCTCTTTCCCGCAGGGAAAGCACTTCGCCGCGCACAATACGCGCAAAGCTCACCCAACTGGTGAGGGCCAGCACCATGATCAAATTTTGCAGACTTGGGCCAAGGACGGCCACGATGATCAGGGCCAGCAGCATTAAGGGGAACGCCAGTTGGATATCCGCGAAGCGCATGATCAAACGATCCGGCCAGCCGCCGAAATATCCGGAGACAAGC
>JBFFHG010000812.1:0-2704 GCA_041557055.1 Desulfosarcinaceae bacterium | reverse complement strand
TTGATTATAAAAGAGAATAGCACGATGCGATGCACAACCGCATTGATGCCGTAAAGCATCAAAATACCAGACCATTCAATCCTGACCATTGCCCGGATCCCTTTGAATCAAGCTGCCCGCCAAAGCCGTACTTGCGGTTGCAGCGGTCCGTGAAAAGATCAGGACGCCAGCGCCGACCGGACGGCGGTACCGATATTTTCGATGGTATAGGGCTTTTTCAAATAGATGGCCGCCCCCAGGCGCTGCACCTCCCGAATACGATCGGTTTCAGAAAACCCGCTGGCGATAATCGCTTTTTGATGGGGATGATTCTGGATGACCTGTTTATAGGTGTCCAGTCCGTCCATGCCCGGGTCCATGATCATGTCCAGCACCATTAGATCGGCGCTGTTTTCCTTGAGGTAGGCCACAGCTTCTTCACCGCTTGAAACGGCATTTACACTGTAGCCCAGGGTGGTCAGAATGGCGGAGGCGATCTCCTGCTGCTCTTGAACGTCATCCACCACAAGAATCGTCTCGCCGTTTCCCATGTACTCTTCCATGGCGATTTGGCGGACACCCTCCGGCGGTTTGCGGGTCACCGGGAAAAATAGTGTGAAGCGGCTTCCCTGCCCCTCCCGGCTTTCAAAATCAATATACCCCTTATGGTCTTTGACCGTCCCCCAAACAACCGCCATGCCGAGCCCCGTTCCACTGCGACCCATTTTTTTCTTGGTATAAAAAGGCTCGAAGATACGGTTCAGATCTTCAGGGGAGATGCCGGTACCGGTGTCCGCCACGCTAAGGGCCACATAGTCCCCCTCATTGACCACATCATATCCCTTGACAGGACGATCGATATAGCAGTTCTCGGTGGAGATCGTAATCCGGCCCGCCTGCGGTATGGCTTCGGCAGCGTTGGAGATCAGGTTCATCAAGGCTTTGGCCAGATGGACCGGTGAGCCGGAAATATTCATCAGATCCGCTCCCAGGCGGGTTTTCAGGCGGACTTGAGGATGGTAGAAGAGGAGTTTCTCATTCTCCGGGCTTTGGAGGTAGTCATTGACAATCTGGTTCAAATTGACCACCTCGGTAATCGCCACGCCTCTGCGGGCCAGGGTCAGCAGGTCCTGGACAATGGTGGCCGCCCGCTTGCCCGAACTGAGAATCGTTTTGACGGGTTTACGCAGATTGCTATCTTCGGGCAGTTGGAGCAGCAGCAATTCCGGATAGCTGACAATACCCGAGAGAATATTGTTCAGGTCGTGGGCCACACCGCCGGCCAGGGTGCCGATGGCTTCCATTTTTTCAGCCCGGCTCAGGCGGACTTCCAATTGCTCTTTTTCCTTGACGGCCTGATTGCGCCGGGCCGCCCCCATGGCCAACCCCACCATATCCGCAATGGAATTGGCAAAGTTGATCTCGTCCAGATGCCATTGGCGCGCCTCATGGGTCTGGGAAAAACTGACCGTACCCACCATTTCGCCGCTTTCAAAAACAGCGGCCGCCAGAAGGGATCGAATATCGTGCGACGGCAGATACTCCCGGGCAAGTTCGGCCAGGCGTTCATCCCGGCAGACATCGGCGGCCGCTATGGTTCGCCCGCTGCTCAGGGCGGCGACATAGACCGGATAATCGCAGAGACGCAGCACGCTCCCGCTGGCGTGGCGGTCGGCGCTGCGGATGTACATCTCCCGGCAGACAAAGGTGGCGCGCGCTTCATCCAGCAGCCAGATGGAGCTGCGTTCAACCTGCAAGGCATGGGCTGCCGAGGGCACGATGATTCTCAGCGATGCATCCAAATCACCGCCGTACAGGGCTTCATGGCTGGCCAAATCAAGCATGGACTTGTTTTGCTGCCGAAGCCGCTCCTCGCTTTCCAACTGTATCTTCTCGACCCGTTTGCGCTCGACAATCTCCTTTTCGAGCTCCCGGGTCCGGCCCTGGACCAGGATTTCCAGATTGTCACGATGTTCGGAAAGCTCGACTTGAGCTTGCCGGCGCTCTTTGATCTCCGCCTCAAGGCGCGCATTGACCTTTTCAATCTGTTCCCTGGAGCCTTCCATATCGCCGATATGCTTCTCAACAGCGTCCGCCATCTCGTTAAACGCCTGGGTCAACTGTCCCATCTCGTCGTTGGACTGTCGCTTCAGGCGATAGCCGCGTCCGCCCTGCTGGAAACGGCGGATTCCCTGGACGATAGTGGTTATTCTGGTGGTCAGGGCCGCGGCCATAAAAATGGCGATGAAAATCACGAAAACGGCCATCAAAGCGGTGTATAGGGTGAGGTGCCGGAAGGCGCTGTGCAGGGTCGAGCGCATCAAAACCTGATTCTCTTTTTTCTCCTGTTCGAGTTTTTGCGTATAATCGGCTTCGATGCCCCTGATGGTACTGGCCGTCTCTTCAGCGGCGCGGTGGAACTCATTGACATTGGCGCCAATGGTCACATAGCCGAAGCCGCGCGGATTCTGGCCGTAAACACCGGTGTAATAGGGAATGGCCGCCGCAGTGGTCAATTTCCACAAGCCGCTCCAGAAAATAAGGAAAGAGCCGGAACCGCCATGCTGGGTGAGATTGTGCCATCCGGCGCATTGGGGCGCGAAATTGAGGTACCGGCCGTCCAGCCCCAGAAATCCGGCCCGGGTCAACTCCGCCGCCGGCTTTTTGGACAGGGCCTGATCCTTGAATTGGGGCGCACGCGCTTCAAACGCCGTCATGGACCTGT
>JBFFHG010000811.1:0-2705 GCA_041557055.1 Desulfosarcinaceae bacterium | reverse complement strand
GGGGGCGGTAATGCCGAGTTATTTCGTTGCCTGCTCCAACGGGTGGATATGAACGGAGCCTCTCGCTGGCGTGTGGGAGCCGTCTTGTTAAGGATTCATCAGGCTGTCCTGTCCGGGGCTGCGCGCAACGTGGTTTTTATGGTCCCGGTCTCTGATGAAATCACTTTGTCCTCAGATCTTTTTTGAGAATTTTACCCACATTGGTTTTGGGCAGTTCGTTGCGAAACTCTATTTCAACAGGCCATTTGTATTTGGCCAGCTTGCCTTCGCAGTAGGCGATCATCTCTTCTTGCGTGGCTGTTTGCCCCTTTTTGAGCACAATATAGACTTTGATGTTTTCACCTCGTCTGGCATCCGGTATGCCGATGACGGCGGCTTCCATGACCTTGGGATGCTCAAAGTAGATCTCTTCCACATCACGGGGATAGATGTTGTAACCACCCGATATGATCATGTCTTTTTTTCGATCCACGATGTAGAAATACCCATCTTCGTCCATGGTGGCGATATCACCGGTGTGCAGCCACTCTCCGGTCAGGGTTTCCGTTGTGGCAGCCGGACGATTCCAGTAACCTTTCATGATTTGGGGACCCTTGATCAACAGTTCGCCCGCCTCTCCAACGGGCAGATCTCTGGTGCCGTTGTCGAGATCCACGATCCGGCAAAGGGTGTCGCTGATCGGGACGCCGATACTGCCGACTTTACGCTGGCTGCCCCGGCCGTAAGGATTCACGTGGGTGACGGGCGACGACTCGGTTAATCCGTATCCCTCCACAATGGTGGCGCCGGTTCGCCGTTCGAACGCTTTGATGACTTTCAGCGGCAAGGGCGCGCTGCCCGAAAAGCAGCCCTTGATGGAGGTCAGGTCCACCTTCTCGATATCCGGGTGTTGCAGGATGCCGATGTACATGGTGGGCACCAGGGGCGCAAACGTGGGTCTGTATTTGGTGATGGCTTCCAACAGTTGCGGCGCCTGGGGCTTTGGAACCAAAATATCTCCCCAACCGAAATAGATGGCCAGATTCATGGCCGTGGTGAGACCGAAGACATGGAAAAAAGGCAGGGCGCCCAGCATGATTTCATCGGAACCGAATCCCGGGAACCATGCGCCTATCTGCTGAACCTGCCGGCTTAAATTGCCGTGGGTCAGCATGACCCCCTTGCTGATGCCGGTGGTGCCGCCGGTGTATTGATACATGGCCACATCGTCCGGGGAAAGTTCGGTTTTTGGCGGGGCGGGTTGTTTGACCGAGGCCAGGAGCGGTTTCCAGCGATAAAGGTCTTGCGCCGGCTTGACTTTGGCCGCCAGTTTTTTCTTTTTGGCCACCAGGGGAAATAACAGGTTTTTTGGAAAAGGCAGGTAGTCGCCGATGCCGGTATAAACGATCTGCCTGATGTTGGTTTTGGGCCGCAGATCGATCATGCGGTTGGCCAGCAGGTCCAGGGTAACCAGCACTTTGGCTTCGGAGTCATTGAATTGATGTTTCAACTCCCGGTCGGAGTACAACGGGTTGTTCATCACGGTGACGGCGCCCAGTTGCAATGCGGCATAGTAAGCGGCAACACAAGGGATCACATTGGGCAGCAACAGTGCAACGGCATCGCCCTTGCGGATGCCGAAGTCGTACAGGCAGGTTGCAAAACGATTGACCAAGTCGTGCAATTGGGTGTAAGTGGCTTCGTAACCTTGAAAACTCAAGGCCATTTTGTTTGGAAAACGGTCGGCTGAGCGGGCCAGAAAATCGGACAGGCAAAGGGTTTCGTATGTTAAGTGTTCAGGCACCCCGGGCTGGTAATGCCGCAACCATGGTTTGTCTTGGTAGGTCACTGCTGCTGCCACTGCTACCTCCTTGGAAATTGGGTTGCTTTGAGGGTGGTCAAGGCCGGTCGAGTATCCATTTAATCGATTTTACGGTCGAATTTACAGTTTTGTCAAGAATGTCATGTGGTTGCTCAAAAAGATACCGTTGACCGGACACGTTATTCGGAGAATAAAGCATTGAAAATTCCCTTGACAGGGCTTTGAACTGTTGTGTATTGAATGAATCTTCATTCATTTTTTACTATCATAGGCCAACGTCATAGGAAAGGAAAAAATGGAAGGCGCGCTCATTTCTCCAGCTTCAGAGATTTTTTTAGCGATGCCGGCTGTTGTCCTGTATACGGCCGCCCCCGTGATCGGTATCGCTCTGTTTGTTTACATGATCCATAAACGTTTTAAGCCGCTGCTGAAGGCAGCTCCGGACCACCGGGCCGACAACCTGTCCGCCCGCATCAATCAGCTTATCAAAATGTGGCTTTTTCAGGAACGGCATCCTCGATATATGGTGGCCGGGCTGTTGCACATCCTTTTGTTCGGCGGTTTTCTGATCCTGGGGTTGCGCTCTTTGGAGATGATTTTCGTCGGCATCATTCCCGATTTTGTTTTACCCGGAATGGGAGGCTGGATGGGCAAAGCCTATGGGGTGTTGCGAACCTACGCTTCCACCTGGGTGCTGGCGGTGGCCCTGATCGCCATGGTTCGCAGGGGGGTTGTCCGGCCGCCCCGCTATGCCGTTCCCGCCAAATATGGAAAGGCCCACACAGGCGAGGCGGTATTCGTGTTGTGCATGATCTCCGCCCTGGTCGTCAGTGAGAGCCTTTTCGAAGGCAGCCTGGCTGCGGCTCAAATTCAAAAGGGCCTGCACACAGAATTTTTGCCGCCC
>JBFFHG010000810.1:0-2712 GCA_041557055.1 Desulfosarcinaceae bacterium | reverse complement strand
CTTAAAACCGGCGCCTCTATCCGGATTTCGATATCCCCGGTCGGGGTTGGGGTGCATCTGCTGAATCCCCATTTGGCGATGGGCCTTTGCAACGGTTATTTCGCCACGGATGACTTTAAGGGCATGATCGACGATTTCAGTGGATTCAATGTGGTTCGCCCTGGCCGCCCTGACCATCATGGCCAGCTCAAGGGGGAAACCATGAAAATGGTTATGCTCTATGCCGGCCGAGGCGATCCGGTTCGCATCCGAGGGTTCAAGGCCGGCCTGTTTTGTCACGGCATAGAATGTCATGGCGTCGAGTTTCTGTTTCACGGAGGCCGGTTTCCAGGTCCCATATAGGCGTTTCATTTCAGCCTGGGTAATGCCGGATGATAGTAATTCGCTTATTCGCATCATTATCCGCTTGCGCTCAGCCGGTGCCGGGTGCTCCTGAACGGCTTCGGCTGTCATGGCGTTTGCGAATCGTAATTGACCGGTCAGTTGCGCCATGGCGGCATCAATTCGGGCGGCCGCTATCTTTTTGGACACGCCCTCTTCTATTTTATTGATCAGGGGGGCTGTGGGGAGCCCCTCCTGGGCGGTTTTGCGTACTTGGGCCATCCATCTGACGGTGTTTTCGTCGCTTAATTGATGGCGCCGGGCAGCTCTCACGATACGGTCAAGGCTTTCGCTGTCCACCCCCGCAGCGCGGGCCAGCCGGAGTTCGTTTTCTATCAGACCGCCATCTTCGGCGAAAACTCTGCCGGGAACAATGAATACAAAAACAAGGATAAGCAACAGGCGGCATTTAAATGCGGTTTTCATCTGAGTTTCCATTCTCGATGGTTATAATGGAGTTGCGCGTTCCAAAACCGTCATCCTGCTCCCATAAGGCGCGGGGGTCGGAAATGATTTGAGAATCATCAACAATGAAGGCATAGGCATGGCGGCCGGGTTGCAGATCGATCGTCAGTTGCCAGGTGCCGTCGGATTGATTGCGATGCATGCGGTAATGTTCGGGTTGCCAGTGGTTGAATGAACCGATGACGGCCACCTTTTCGGCGGACGGCCAGTCCAGGATGAAGTTAACCGTTTTGGCCAGGGGATTGCCTGTGGTTTCAGTCGACGGGTAACCCGCCGGGGAGATCCAAAAGGCTTTGAAAGCAAAAAGAAGACCGACCAGCATTGCTGTGGCTGCAGCCGCGGGCAGGGGGCGAATGGCGACGGCGGTTAAGGGGCAGAGCAGACGTATGCGGAGCCGTCTGAAAAAGCTCACTCGCTTGGGCGTGATGTGCCCCATGACCGTTTGGGTAAAATCGGCGGGTGGCGGCTCATCCGGCAGGCGGGCAATCAGGCCGGTCAGATGGCGGATGTCCGGGGCCTCTTTTGAAAACAGGTCTTTCATTTTCAATCGTCCTTGCAAACAGTTGCGGTGTGGTCACCATCGGGGGACGGGGCGGTTTGAAACAAGGCCCGCAGTTTCTCCAGCCCCCGGCTGATGCGCATTTTGGCACCGCTTGTGGATATCCCCAGGGCTTTGCCGATATCTCCCATGGGAAGGCCTTCATGGTAACGCAATATCAATGCCTCACGGTAGTCGTGAGGCATTTGGTTCAGGCATCGCTTCAATTTACCGGCATCCAGCAGGGTCGTCATATGCTCTTCCACAGCCGTGAATTTTTCCGGGCCGCTAACCATGGTTTGCCTGAGCTGATCGGCATGGTTGGCGGCATGTTGCTGTTTGCGCCAGCAGTCCCGAGCCAAATTGGCGGCAATGGCGTACAACCATGGGAAAAAGCGTTCGCTCAGTTTGAATTTTTCCAGATTTTCATAAGCTTTCAAAAAGGTCTCCTGGGCCAGGTCTGCCGCCTGGTCCCGGCTGCCGGTCATGCGCAGCAACAGGTTGAAAACCGGTCGCTGATACCGATTGACCAATATAGCATATTCTTGCGCATTACCGTTCAGGATGGCCTTTATAAGCTGATTTTCGTTCACCCTGAGCGACCGCGCCGGGAAAATTGATTGCCGGTTGTATGTCGGTGCATCATCCATTTATCCTTATATTGTATACGTTGTCAGCCGGATATTGGTCACATCAGTTTACAACGGCCATTGAATTTTGCCGGCCAAAACCATCTGTTTCAAAAAACAGGGCCTTTGGATCGGCTATCCACTGCCGGCCGTTGATGACAAACGCATAGCGGTGGATACCGGCCGGAAGCATCAGATGTATGGTCCAGAGTCCGTCATGTCGGCGCAGGCAATGGGTATCCGGGGACCACTGGTTGAAATCACCGGTAATACAAACCGATCGGGCCGGCCCTTCATATTTGAACAGGCTGGGATGGGCGCCGTGGTCCTCTGTGAGGAGCGCCGAACCGGCACATCCCTTCAATGCAATGATGAATAAAAGCACAACGACTCTCTTGGAAAAAGATCCCGCCATTGTCATCCATTCCGGTGTGGGCCTTGTGGGGGGTGTAATGTTGCTGTCGCCGGGGGCTTTCCGAAATCATCTCCAGCATGGCCGGTGGAAACCAATTCGAGATTTTTTGTTTTCATATGCCGGGCGGGGTTGGACTGTCAATAGCTTGTGGCGAATGTGTGCAGAGCAAGTGGGATACTTTTCGGATCAGCGATTTCCCGGTCGGAAACCGCTGATCCGATTTTCCATAGTTTTTAACGGGTTACCCCCATATGCCGGGCATTAAGACTCTTGACCGGCTTATT
>JBFFHG010000809.1:0-2718 GCA_041557055.1 Desulfosarcinaceae bacterium | reverse complement strand
GGTCATGAAATTCATGGCCATGTATTGAGAAGGCAGGGCGGTTGCCACGTTGGTCATTGTTTTGACGGCGAGTACTTTTTCATAGTATTTACCCGGAACCATCCACCCCAGACGGATTCCCGGCGCCAGACTTTTTGAAAATGAGGTGCAGTAGAGCACCAATCCTTTGCGGTCAAAGGCTTTAAGCGGCAGGGGGCGGGATGCCGTGAAGTAAAGTTCGCCATAAATATCGTCTTCGATGATCGGGATATTTTGGGCATTCAGCAGTTCGACCAATGCCTGTTTTTTATCATTGGGCATGAGGAAGCCCAGGGGATTGTGAAAGTTGGCAATGAAAATACATGCCTTGACATCATGTTTGCGGATGACGCCAGAGAGTACCTGCAGGTCGATGCCGCTCTGATAATTCGTCGGAATCTCCAGAGCATGCAGGTTCAAGTCTTCGATGATCTGTAAAAACCAGGGGAAGGTGGGCGATTCCACCAACACGGTGTCGCCGGATTGGGTCACGGATTTCAAGCTGAGAGCCACAGCTTCGATACAACCGTTGGTAATCACCATGCACTCCGGGGAGACAGGACCGCAGAGCGGCGCCATACGCCTGGAAATCTGCCTGCGCAACTCCGGATGGCCCAAATAGTGTTCATAGGCCGCCAGATTGTTTTTTAAAAGGGTCATCGGCGCGGTTTTGATAATTGCCGTGATTTCCTTTGGCGGTAATAACTTCGGGTCGATCAGGGCGCCGCCCAATTGAAGAATTCCGGGGTCACGCATGGCCTCAATTAGTGTAAAGGCCAGATTGTTGATATTTACTTTTTTAGGTCTCTGGACCAAAACCGGGGTCTGCGGGGTCGGCAGAAGACCTTGAAGCAACGGCTTGACATAATACCCCGACTTTTGCCGGGGTTCCACCATGCCTCGTTTTTCCAGTTCGATGTAAGCCTGATACACCGTTGAGATGCTCAGGCCCGTTTGCAGGCGCAAACCACGAATGGAAGGCAGCTTTTCGCCTGCGCGGAATGAACCGCCGCGAATCTGGGATTCCAGACTGTCAGCCAATTCGGCATATCTGAAGCAGGGGGATGTTTCCAATGCATATCCTCTGTGCGCCAATCTGTTATGTAAAAAAAAATGAAATTCTGTATCTGTTATCGGCTAACAGGTTTGATATGAATTGACAACCATTTATCGGCATTGGAGGTGTACATGAAACATTATACCAGGGAGAGGGCAAAAAGATTGGGGTGGCTCTTTTTGCCCGAGGATACCACCGCCGGAGGGCGGCGGAACTTCTATCCGGCCCGGTACCAACGGTGCGCAGGATGTTTGAAATTGGGACTGTGGGTGGCGGTCTCCATTCTTACAGCCCTCATAATTGGGAAACTATAGAGCGCGTTCAAGAATAATTTCGCATGTTGTTCATCCCGGCGTTGCCCGGTCTTCGACTGCCCTGATCCCGACCCTGACCTAAAACAGCTTGTTATTCCTGCCATCGTGAAGTACTGGATCGATCAAATGCAACCCGAACACAGGCGTCTGAAATGCAAATGGATTTTTGGACGGACCCGCAGCGGCGGTTTCAGAAACCGCAATAAGGAGACGATTATGGATTTTACTTCTCAACTGGCCACACGAACGCGGTATATGGGTGTCAATGCCATTCGTGAAATCCTCAAAGTGGTTTCCGCGCCGGGTATGATCTCTTTGGCCGGCGGTATTCCCGCCCCTGAGAGCTTTCCCCTGGAATTGATGGGGCGGCTCTACCACAAGGTGTTGGACAGGTATGGCGCCGCAGCTTTGCAGTACGACCCCACGGAAGGATTCGGACCGCTGCGTGAAGCGCTTGTGGATCATCTGGCCGCCTTCGGGGTTCAAGCGCAATCCAGGCAGATTCTCATCGCCAGCGGCTCACAGGGGATTCTGGACGCCGTGGGCATGGTGTTGATTTCAAAAGGCGATCCGGTCGCCGTGGAGGCGCCCACCTATATCGGCGCTTTGCAGGCCTTTGCGCCTTACGAACCCCGGTATGTGAACATTGAAACCGACGATGAAGGCCTTATTCCCGATGCTCTGGAAGCAGCCTTGAAAAGAGAAGCGATCAAGTTTGTCTATCTGGTGCCCACCTTTCAAAACCCTACCGGTCGGACCCTGCCATTGGACCGGAGAAAAGCGGTGGCCGCAATAATCCGCAAATATGATGTCCTGCTGGTGGAAGACGACCCTTACAGCGCGTTGCGCTACCGGGGAGAGCATCTGCCGCCCATTAAAAGCATGGCCCCTGAGCATGTGATCTATGTGGGTACGCTGTCCAAGGTGTTTGCGCCGGGGTTGCGAATCGGCTTCTGCGTGGCGCCCGGGGCCCTGAGAAAGTGGCTGGTGATTGTCAAACAGGGGATTGACCTGCACACCAGCACCTTGGGACAGGCCCTTGCAGCAGAATATCTATGCGGCGGGCATCTGCAAGAGCATCTGCCCAAGATTATCGCGCTTTACCGCCCCAGGCAGGCGGCCATGCTGGCGGCCATGGACCTCCATTTTCCGAGGGAATTCAGATGGTCCCGGCCCGAAGGCGGCATGTTTATCTGGGCACAGGGGCCCGCCGGCATGAATATGGTGACGGTTTATCAAAAGGCGGTGGAACGCAAAGTGGCCTTTGTGCCGGGGCAATACTTCTATGCCCGGGCCGATCAGGGGATTGAGACGCTGCGCTTGAACTAT
>JBFFHG010000808.1:0-2721 GCA_041557055.1 Desulfosarcinaceae bacterium | reverse complement strand
CTTATCGACATGGATTCACATCCCGCCCATGGTTTAAGGGTCAAGCAGATGGTTAAGTGGGTTCCGGAAGCCCTTAAGATGATTCATGCTCACAACAGCCGGCCGTAATTTTCAGATTGCGATGCAGGGCCGATTCAGGATTTATGAATATGGTAAAAGCACCAAAAATGTATCAAGCCGATACGGTTTGTAAAATCCTTGTTCAAAACAAGTTGCTGGCGGCCAACCGGGCCAAAGAGATTTTACGGCAGAAAGACAGCCTGCTGGATAAACTGGAAAAGATCAGACAGAAAAAGTATGAAAACACCTCGGCTGTCGAGCTTATCAGCAACCCCCTGACCGTTGTGGACGTCATCTCCTCACTCAAGCTCAGTCGATTGGACAATCCGACCCTGCCCCTGGACGAAGAGACCATTTACCAGGCTTTGGCGCGTGAATGGAAAATTCCGTTCTATAAGCTTGACCCGTTGAAGCTGGATTTGAATGTGGTCACCAGCGCCATTACCCGTTCCTTTGCCATGAAGCATCTGGTTTTGCCGGTTGAGGTTAAAGAGGGCGTTCTCACGGTGGCCACCCCGAATCCTTTCAACCTGGAGGTTTTGGACGATATTGCGTCAGCCAGTAAAATGCGGGTTCGCATGGTGGTCAGTCCGAAATCGGATATCATCAAGCTGATCAACGAGTTTTTCGGGTTCAAGACCTCCATTGTGGCTGCCCAGGATCAGTTCGGCGGTCCGGGGGTTGACCTGGGCAACCTGGAGCAGTATGTGCGGCTAAGGTCGGCGGATGAACTGCCCTCCAACGACAAGCATATCGTCAACGCCGTCGACCATCTTTTTATTTATGCCTTTGACCAGAAGGCCAGCGATATTCACATTGAACCCAAGCGGGAAAACACCTTGGTGCGCATGCGTATCGACGGTGTGTTGCATACCGTCTATAAGCTGCCCAAGGCGGTCCATTCGGCCATTGTCAGCCGCATCAAGAATTTGTCCCGTCTTGATATGGCTGAAAAAAGACGGCCCCAGGACGGTCGTATTAAAACCGACAAAGGGGATATGGAGGTGGAAATCAGGGTCTCCACCGTGCCGGTGGCATTTGGCGAAAAAGTGGTCATGCGTATCATGGATCCGGATATTCTATTTCGCGACCTGGACAAGCTCGGGTTTGATCCGCTGGATCTTGAGCGCTATCAAAAGGTTATTGAGATGCCCCATGGCATTTTCCTGGTCTGCGGCCCCACCGGCAGCGGAAAGTCCACCACCCTATATTCAACGCTGAACCGTATCAACTCGCCGACCATCAACATTACCACGGTGGAAGATCCCATTGAGATGGTTCATGAAAGTTTTAATCAGATTGCCGTGCAACAGCAGATTGGCATTACCTTCGGCGCCGTTTTGCGCAATATTTTGCGGCAGGACCCGGATGTCATCATGATCGGTGAAATGCGTGATCTTGAGACAGCCGTCAATGCCATCCAGGCGGCCTTAACCGGCCATTTGGTTTTTTCCACCCTGCACACCAACGATGCCCCCACATCCATTATGCGTATTCTGGATTTGGGGGTTCCGCATTTTTTGTTGCAGGCCACCCTGGTAGGCGTTTTAGCACAAAGGCTGGTGCGCAAAGTGTGCAATTATTGCAAGGAATTTTTTGAGGTGGAGAGCGATCATTTGCGAACCCTCGGATTGGATGTGGGCCGCAACGGACCTGTTAAACTGGCCCGCGGCAAAGGATGTGAGAAATGTCGCGGTACAGGCTATATGGGGCGAACCTGCATTTTGGAGATGATGCCTTTTACCGAAGGCATTCGGCGTTTGACCCAGGCCAGCGCCGATGTGGATGCCATTCGTGCCAAAGCCCGCGAGGAGGGGATGCGGACGTTAAGAGAGAGCGCTGTGGATAAGCTGATGAAGGGGATCACCACCTATCAGGAAGTGCTCAGGGTGACTTGGGAGCACTTCTAAGCGCCACTTATAAGGAAAAAAAGGCGGTCGTTCCGTTGTTATGCAAAACGACCGCCTTTTCTATTGTTTGGTTGGCGCAATATTTATGGGGTGCGGATTTTATGATCCGGCACAATCTCGCCTAAAGCGTTGCTGACATAAACCGTTGAGGTTGTCTTTTCCGTGCGCAGGACGACAACCGAACCCACATCCACCGGCGCAAGGGTCAGGGGTTCGCCATTGGCGCCCTGCGCTGTTTTCTGATAGTAAATGGTATACTGTTGTCCGGGGCGGATAGCGTCATCTTCGCCCTTGTCAATAAAGGCCACAACATCTGAACCGATCAGTTGGGTATGATTTTCCGAACCAATCAGTCGGCCCTCGATACCCGGTGAGCTGTCGATCACCTGGACTTCGGGAACTCGCGCCTCAAAATCCATTATGAGATCTCCCACCTCAATGGCGCGAAAGGCTTCAATTACCTTGGCAATGGCATATTTAGGTTCACTTTGGATAATTTCCAACACACCGAGAAAATAGTGTTGTGTTCCGATATTCTCCTCTGAAAATCGATCTGCGGTGGGGGCCATTGTCCGATAAACGGTAAAACGAGCGCCCGGAGCGAGCTCGGTGACGCTGCCTGAATCGGGCGGGCGAACGTAGACAATATCTCCTGAACTGATGAGCTCTTTATCCTCTTGGGATTTGAAAAGGACGCCCAGCGGCTGTACGGGGGGCTTGCGGATAAAACCCACCCGGTTCATCCGGCTGT
>JBFFHG010000807.1:0-2727 GCA_041557055.1 Desulfosarcinaceae bacterium | reverse complement strand
GGATTCCTGATAGGCCTGGGCGGCCACCAACTGCCAATCAAGGCCGTGCAGTTGGGCCGCTTCCTGAAAATGGTTCTGGTATTTGGGCAGCCGCTCCCGGATGCGGCGGCGGTAGCGGGCCAGGTCAACATAGTCAAATTTTTCCAAATGACTGAAATAGTAGCCGGCCAAGCCCTGGATGGTGTTTTTTGTATTGGATCTGGCAAACCAGCGGGCCGCTTCCCTTTGAAGCTGACGGTTCTGCGGGTGCATGGCCCAGGCCAGTTTCTTGGGTTTTCCCAGGGTGAAGTGGACCACCAACTCCGGGTAAAACCGGCGGTTGATGGCCAGGGTATGGGACTCAACCATGGTCAGGGGCAGGGAGCGGTTCCAGACCATCTGGAGCAGCTCTTCGGAGCTATAATCCGACAAGGTCTGCCATGAGAGATCGGCGTACTCGGCTTTAAGGGCGTTGAGGGCTTCCATTCGGGCGCTGCTGCCGGTCATCCAGATCGATGAATTTGATAAGTCTTTTATTTTGTTTGGATTTTTTCCGCCACGGCGGCCGACGACCTGTTGTTTGACATCAAGGTACCCGGGGCCCAAAGCCAAAAGGCGGGCGGAGCGTTTACCGAATGGAATGCCGGCTGCGATCAAATCGGCCTTGCCATTGAGCAAGGCTTCAATCATTTCAACCTCTTCCTCGATGATGACGGGTCGCAGATCGACACCCAGATGGTCGGCAAAGGCTTTGACCAGGTCATATTCAAACCCGGTGGGGCCTTGGGGGCCTTCATAGTAGCAGGCGCTGTTGTTCCGGGTGATGACGATCAGTTCACCCCTGGCTTTTATGACCTCCAGATCGTTCAAAAAAAGGGGCTGGCCGCATCCTTTGATCAAGAGCCCGGTCAGGAGAAGAGCGCCGATGAGACTCAATTTGATTGCTGTGCGTATCATTTTGTATATGGCAACCTTTATTTTGCCAAACAACGGCTGTCGTGCAATGCCGTTTCACTCATTATTGGCTTTTGGTTCCCTTTACTTTAGAAATGACTTGAAAACGTCCCGTCAGGTTACATCCCGGTGTTTGCGCCGGGAATTCGATTCAACACGACTCCGGCACCGGCTGTCAAACATTCCCCCTGGGAACAGATCACAGAATTTAAAATAACGGAGGCGATCTGACCGGCCGGCCCCTTAAACAAATTAGAGAAGAGGGTCATTAACCCGATATGGGCCTGTATGTCAATAGCGGCCTTACTGCGAAAACCTTGCAGCAGGCGGACGGCCGTGAGGCAACCAACCATTTCGGCCGGTTGATCCGCCGCTGTCCGGCTTTTTTAGCCAACGATGGTTATTTGATCGATTTTCATACAGGCCCTAAAGATCGCAGGCTCAACTTTCAGGGTTGGTGCGCCGGAGCCCCATGATCATTATTTTTCGATGAAAACTTAACAATATCGTAAGGTTGA
Source organism: Desulfosarcinaceae bacterium (assembly GCA_041557055.1). Classification (GTDB taxonomy): domain Bacteria; phylum Desulfobacterota; class Desulfobacteria; order Desulfobacterales; family Desulfosarcinaceae; genus JARRKU01. The sequence goes on along the minus strand of JBFFHG010000807.1, from coordinate 1,276 downwards.
ATTGTATTTCGGTGCGCCCTGGTTTTGCCCCTGCCGGTTGGCGCAGGTGATGGAAAAGGCCACATCCTCAGCGATGAGGGGGGCGCCGTCCTGCCAGCGCACCTCGGTAAAGCGACAGGTCAAGCCATCGTCTTCGGCTGCGTAACTTTCCGCCAGCCAGAGAATCAGGCCCTTTTCATCCCGCTCCAGCGGCTGTCGAAAATCAGACACACCTTACACCCGCCCGGTCCCCTGGGATAATGGGCGAAAGCCCCAATCCTCGCCCCGCAGCCCAATGACGTCAACCGCATATCCGCTGTCGGCGCTGTCCTCTTCGGCCGTTTCAGTTCGGCCGCAGGCCAAAACCATCAGCCGCCGCAGCACCATAACCATTCACAACGATCGTGACGGTCGTGAATCCCTCGGTTACATGGTGGATCAGCCCTCCCTAACCTTTGTTGGGGGTTAGAATCGCATGCTCAATGAAATACCGTAGGTGCGGTCCATGGCCGGGTAGCCGTCGGGATTGCAGTATTTTTCATCCAACAGATTGCGGACATAGACTTTCAGAGTGGCCTCTTGAAGCAGGTGGTCACTTTTGTAGAGCACTTGCTCAACGCCCATATCAACAATCTGGTACGCCGGGTTTTGGGTTTCCCGGAAATAGTCGTCATCTGGATTGTCCGGGTCCATCTCTTCATAGTTTTCGGTGATTTCTTCACCCTGGTAATGGTAATCCAGCATCAGGGCGGTCCGCTCAAACATCTGGTAAACCAATCCCGCGGTGAAGCGGTGCTCCGCGCGCTTATGCAGTTCGGTTTCACCGGCCGGTTCGTCGCCCTGGTTGTCGAATTTTTGCCAGGCGTAGGTCAGGTTGAAAGAGAGCTGGTCGGTCAGATGCCCGCCAAGGCCGATGTCGATGCCGTGCCGGTGGACTTCTTCCAGGTTGATTTTGTAATCGCTGAACCGTTGACTCCCTGCATTCACACCGCTGTTTTCAGCATATGCGCTGTTTGTGGCAATGTAGTCGTTAATCTGATAAAATGCATAGTTGATCTGCAAGCCGATATCACGCCACAACCGCCGGTTGAGCACCAGATCGTATCCCACGCCGTGTTCCGGATCTATCCAGGCGCCTGCCGGTCGGCCCTGGGGGTTGTAGTCGCCGTGGTAGTCGGGCGCGCGCCAGATTTTGCTGATGCCGGCGGAAAGAGAGGTGTCGCGCAACCAGGGCGTCAGATGATTCATTTTCCAGGTGATGAAGGACTTGGGAATCAACTGGTCCCAGTCGCGTTCG
>JBFFHG010000806.1:0-2731 GCA_041557055.1 Desulfosarcinaceae bacterium | reverse complement strand
TTGCAATCACTTCCGCTATTTAAGAGTTTTAGCCGCTTACGCAATTGCCATGATCGGAAAAATAATGACAACCGCTATTTCATTGGGACTCGAACAACTGATTCAATCGCCGCCGTCCTATTTGAGCAATCAGCGCATCGGCCTTTTATGCAACGCGGCTTCGGTGGATCACAACCTGACCCACAGCCGGAAGCGGCTATGGGAGTTGGTCGGCTCCTGGCTGACGTGCCTCTATTCGCCCCAGCACGGCCTCTTCGCCGAAAAGCAAGACAATATGATCGAGTCGGGCCATCGCCGCGACCCCCTGTTGGATATTCCGGTGTTCAGTCTGTACAGCGATACCCGCGTCCCCACCCGTGAGATGTTCGCCCCCATCGATGTGTTGCTCATCGACCTGCAGGATGTGGGAACGCGAGTCTATACATTTATCTACACAATCTCCCACTGCATGGAGGCCGCTCGCCAATACAATAAAAAAGTGGTGGTCCTGGACCGCCCCAATCCGGTGGGGGGCGTTCAAATAGAAGGCAATATTTTAACGCCTCAGTGCAGCTCATTTGTGGGACGCTACCCTATTCCCATGCGACACGGCCTGACCATTGGAGAACTGGCCCGGATGTTCAATGAGCAATACGGCATTGGTTGTGATCTGGAAGTGATCCCCATGCAGGGGTGGCGGCGCCATATGCTGTTTCAGGATACGGGGCTGCCATGGGTCGCCCCCTCGCCCAACCTGCCGACGCCCGTATCCGCGCTGGTCTACCCGGGACAAGTGATATGGGAAGGCACCAATATCTCCGAGGGGCGGGGCACCACCCAGCCCTTTGAGTTGTTCGGAGCGCCCTTTCTCGACCCGGCTGAAATCCAGAACACCATCCCGGCGGAGGGAATCGGGGGAGCGATTTTGCGTCCCATGGAGTTTGAGCCCACGGCCAACAAGTGGCGGGGGCATATTTGCAAAGGCTTTCAAATCCATGTCCTGGACCCCCATGCGTTTCAACCTTACCGGACCAGCCTGAATTTGCTCCAGGCGGTTTTACGTTGCCATTCCAATCAATTTCAATGGAAAACGCCGCCTTATGAGTATGAACATGAACGGATGCCCATTGACTTGATCCTGGGCGATCGCCAACTTCGCGAACAGCTTCACCACATGACCGCCGTAGACGTTTTGGAAGCATCGTGGCAAAAAAAACTGCAAGCCTTTGACCAGATGCGACAAACCTATTTCAGCTATTCTTAAAGCCCGAATACAAAACCTTATGGACAAAAACAACGAACACCCCCTTAACTGGAAAAGGATGCGTTTCAAACGCAACAAAGTCTGGATGGCTGTGGACAGCGAGGAGCGACCGATTATTGAAAAGGGCAAAGCGCTGATTAAATACCAACTGGATCAGCCCCATCAGTACTGGGTTCACCTGAAAAGCATTCTCCCTTTGGATGAAAAACCTGCTGATCAGCCCCATGTGTCCGCCAAAACGCGAAAATTGCCCGCAGATCGCTCGTCACGCCCTTTATCGAGCGTCGCGGACAACCCTTGCAAGGATAACGCCATTTGCATTTACACCGACGGTGCCTGCTCGGGAAATCCGGGACCGGCCGGTATCGGTGTCGTCATGCTGTATCAAGGACATTGCAAAGAGGTCTCACGCTATATCGGCATGGCGACCAACAACATTGCAGAGTTGGAAGCAATCAAGACGGGGCTGGAATCGGTTAAGAACAAGGATCTGCCCGTCATCCTGTTTACAGACAGCAGTTATTCCCTGGGGTTATTGACCCAGGGATGGAAAGCCAAACAGAACCAGGCGCTGGTCCAAAAAGTCCGGTCTTTGGCAAAACGTTTCAAAAATCTGAAATTCGTTAAAGTTAAAGGGCATTCCGGCCATCCGGAAAATGAGCGTGCCGATCGATTGGCGGTGGAAGCGGTACAGACCGGCGCAGAGGCAATATAGTCTCGCGCTCAGGAAAAAAGTTGCATGCCTTAGCCGGCGCGTCCAGCGGGTGGTTTGCACCACATGCAATTTTTGTTCAAATGCATCTGCTGAAAAACAAAACCCCTTCCCGTCTGTGGATTGGCTCCGTCACCTTGGGTATGGTTCCGGCACCAGTCCGCAAACGGTTAGGGGTTTTGCTTGCAAAACAGAAAAATCAGAAATGATTATGCTTTTTCTGATTTAAGGGTCTCAATCTCTTTTTTGAGATCATCGATCTCTTGTTTGTATTTTTCCGGATCTTCGCTGCTGATGGAGGCACTATCGTCATCTTTTTTCCAGGTGTCTTTGAGCTCGTCAAATCCCAGGTAGATGGCCAAACCGCCGCCACAGAGCAAAATGATGGGAATCGCACCTGCCAGAAGGTCAAAAAAATCACGCCAGAAAATCCCCAGGCCAATGAGTCCTATTACCGCTGCAACCGAACCGCCGATTAATGTTTTCATAAAAAACCAGCCTCCTTTAATCCAAACTTAATTTCAATATTATCACTTTTTTTTACCGTTATCATAAGGTCACCCGCCACTTGGTCCCGTACAAAATCGTTAGGCAGGCGACCGTTGCCGCTTCTATCGTTTTTTGGAGGAGTTTCAGCAGACAAGCATACAACTGCCGCTCGAAAGTAGATTTTGAGCATTAGCATAGCCATTTATATTGCGCAAGCTTAATTTTCCCCGAAGCAGAACAATCTCATAATATGTTTTGTTCGCTATATAGGTCTGGCCATCGCATAT
>JBFFHG010000805.1:0-2737 GCA_041557055.1 Desulfosarcinaceae bacterium | reverse complement strand
CGCCCAAACCCAAACCCAAGCCAAAACCCAAACCGGTTCCGCCGCCTCCGGTGGCCGCGGTTCCCTCGCCAAAGCCTGCCCCGCCCCCCAAAGAGGCGTACAAACCGGCGCCCAAGCCAGATCCGGGCAGGGGACTGTTCAGCGTACAGGTGGCATCGGTTCAGGAATCCCAAGGGGCGGAGAAATTGGTGGCCGATTTGCGCAAAAAGGGCTATCAGGCTTATCAGATTCGTTCCGAAGTGGGGGACCGGGGGGTCTGGTATCGCATTCGGGTTGGCGCTTTTCAAAATCGGGGCGCCGCCGAAAAGATACTCAAAAAACTTAAAGGCGATAAGTACGGCGGAATGGTGGTGAGTACGAAATAGAAATTGGTTCGGCGTTCAAGGTTGAAGGTTGGGCCGGGGCGCAGTTGACAGAACCGTGGATTTGGAACTTGAAACCCTTTTTCAGGGAGTGATACATGAAAATTACCGCGGAGCAGGTCCGGCACGTGGCCGGGCTGGCGCGATTGGAGATCGATTCCGGGGCGGTGGAGAAACTGGCCGGTCAGTTGGCCACCATTTTGGACTATGTGAAAAAACTGGACGAGGTGGATACCCGGGGCGTCCCCCCCACCTTCCATGCCATGGCCCTGACCAATGCCTTTCGGGAGGATGCGGCCCACGAGCATTTGCCCCGGCAACAGGCTCTGGACAACGCCCCCTCCCAGGATGGGGGCAGCTTTGTGGTCCCCAAGGTGATTTGAGATGTTCAAACGTCGCCCAAGTGCGGCTTGGGGTGGGAACCGGATGTCTGTTTTGCATTGGATGTCCGGCGTTTATCTTTATGAACCGTCTGCCGGTTGAATATATTAGGAGTGCCGATCAATGCAACTACACGCCATGACCCTTACCCAGGCCCACGGGATGCTCAAAGCCGGAGAGATCTCGTCGGTGGAACTCACCCGGGCGGTGTTGGACCGCATTGCCGCAGTGGACCCTGTGATTCACGCCTATTTATCGGTCACCGGCGATGCGGCCCTGGAGGCTGCCGAAAAAGCCGATAGATCCATTGCCGCGGGGCGGATCACCCCTTTGACCGGGATTCCGCTGGGCATCAAGGATGTCATCTGCACCCTGGGGATGCGCACCACCTGCGGGTCGCGCATGCTGGAAAATTTTGTGCCGCCCTATGACGCCACCGTGATGCGGCGTCTTCACGAGCGCCAGGCGGTTCTCACCGGCAAATCCAATATGGATGAATTCGCCATGGGCTCGACCACCGAGCATTCCGCCTATCATGTGACCCGCAACCCCTGGAATACGGCATGCATTCCCGGCGGCTCCAGCGGCGGGTCCGCAGCGGCGGTGGCGGCCGATATGTGTATCGCCGCTTTGGGCTCGGACACCGGCGGCTCCATCCGCCAACCCGCCTCCCATTGCGGCATCGTGGGGCTCAAGCCAACCTACGGCAGGGTATCGCGCTTCGGACTGGTGGCCTTTGCATCCTCCCTGGACCAGATCGGCCCCATGACCAAAACCGTGGCCGACAGCGCGTTGCTGCTGCAGGCCATTGCCGGTCACGACCCGGCCGACGCCACCTCTGTGCCCGGAGAGGTGCCTGACTACAGCGCCGCTTTGCAAAAAGAGATCAAGGGCCTCAGGGTGGGCATCCCCAAAGGCTATTTTGATGTGGCGGGCCTCGATCCCCAGGTGGCGGCCGCTGTGCGGCGCGCCGTGGAAACCCTGGCCGGGCTGGGCGCTCAAACCATAGAGATCGACTTGCCGCACACCGAGTACGGCGTGGCGGCTTACTATCTCATCGCCCCATCCGAAGCGTGCTCCAACCTGGCCCGCTATGACGGCGTCAAGTACGGCCTGCGCGATCACGACCGGACCGATCTGCTTCAGATGTATCGCACCACCCGTTCCAAAGGATTCGGCAGGGAGGTTCAGCGCCGCATCCTGCTGGGCACCTATGCCCTTTCGGCCGGCTATTATGACGCCTATTACAAAAAAGCCTCCCAGATCCGCACCCTTATCATGAATGATTTCAAAGCCGCCTTTGACCTGTGCGACGTGATTGCCTCACCCGCGGCGCCCACGGCGGCCACCGTCATTGGCGCCCACGCCGGCGATCCGCTCTCCATGTATCTCTCCGATGTCTATACCTTGCCGGCCAACCTGGCGGGTATTCCGGGCATATCGGTGCCGTGCGGTTTTACCGAAGAGGGCCTGCCCATCGGCCTGCAACTGATGGCCGGCCATTTCCGGGAAGAGGTGCTGATCCGGGCGGCGCACAATTTCGAACAGGCCGCCGGATTTCATAAATTGAAGCCGGAAATTTAGAGGGACGGTTGTCTGCAAGGTGCAAGTTTTTGAAAAGACGATTAAAAATCATGAAAAGGATTTCATTATGACAACCATCATGCCCCAGGGCGAAGAGATTCGCAAAGCCGTTAAATGGATCTCCGAAGTCCGCCAGGACGAACCCGGCACCAATCCCCGGAAACTTGTGGAGCGGGCCTGCCTCAAATTCAACCTCTCTCCCATTGATGCCGAGTGCCTGGCCAAATGGGTCCGGGAACAAGAATAATCGTTTCCGGTTTCTTGTTGGGGGCGACGATCGGCATATTGCGGGAGCGGCGCCCCTGCGGTTTTTTGGGTAATTTGAAGAGAACCATTTAAAATTATATTGAAATGCCCCGAATTAAAATTCTCCCTGAAATTTTAGCCAACAAGATCGCCGCCGGCGAGGT
>JBFFHG010000804.1:0-2742 GCA_041557055.1 Desulfosarcinaceae bacterium | reverse complement strand
TGAATTGTGCGTTAAAAGTCAAGGATAGACCCTAAAGCCAAATATCAATTGGATTTTGACATTTGGCTCTCCCCGTGCGATTGCCCTGTCTCATGTGTGACGGCAGCTTGAATATCGTTGTGATCCATGATAGCTGTGCCCCAATTTATTAAATCAAGGCACAATGCGTTTGCGCCCTCAAAGTTGATACGGCATGCCCAATAAAAACCAGGCCCAGCGGAACCTTCCAAACCGGAAACACCGGTTTCAAACGCTATATGCAAGGATAAAGTCATTACAGGGAGATCCGCACTACATCGCTATGGGGATGGCGGTGGGGATCTTTGCGGCATTCACCCCAACCATTCCGTTTCACACCATCCTTGCGATTTCATTGGCTTTTGTGTTCAAGGCAAGCAAGCCGGCCGCTTTGATCGGCTCGTGGTTCAGCAATCCCCTGACCATTCCGGCATTGTACTATGGCAGCTATAAGGTGGGGGGGATTCTCCTGGGACATGAAATTCCCGCCAGGATCGAATATGGTGAAATCAAAAAATTGCTGATGCTGGGATGGGATGCGGCCTTTGCAATGATTTTGGGAGGCGTTTTGCTCGGTGTCATTCCGGCTGTGGGCGCTTATTTTATAACCTTTCATCTGGTCCGCAAAATTCGGGTGCTTCGTGCGGCTGATTTGGCTTCCGCTTCCAGTCCTGATATGGACCGGGTCGATAATCAAAAGACCATATCCAAATCAAACAACGGTCATTAAGACAGAGCAAATTAAATGACGTCTCCCCAAACCCTGCTAAAAGCATGGAATCTTCGCGCACGAAAAGAGCTGGGCCAGAATTTTCTAAAAGAACCCCATATGGCCGAGCGGATTGTGGATCGGGCCGGCCTTGGGCCTGATGATATTGTGTTGGAGATCGGGGCCGGCCTGGGCCTCATGACCATTTCAGCGGCCCGCAAGGTCGGCAGGGTCATTGCCGTTGAAAAGGATCGGCAACTGGTTCCCCTGCTGCGGGCCGAATTGCTGGTGCATGGTTTCTCCCATGTGCAGATTCGTGAAGCCAATATCTTGACCGTTCCATTGGCGCAGTTGGTTGATTCCCAAACCCGGCCGTTGGTGATCATCGGCAATTTGCCCTACAATATCTCTTCCCAGATTGTGGTTAAGCTGATTCAGGAGCGCCAGCGGGTGGACCGGGCCGTATTGATGTTTCAAAAGGAACTGGCCGAGCGCCTATGTGCCGGGCCCGGCGGCAAAACATATGGGCGTTTGTCGGTGATGCTCCAGTATTGTGCCGACCTGACGCCCCTGTTCGACGTGCGCGCCACCCAGTTCCACCCCCAACCCAAGGTGGATTCTGCCGTTATAGAGATCAAATTCAAATCCCGCATAGACCAACCGGTGGGCGATGAACAGCTTCTTGCCCGGGTGGTCCAGGCCGCTTTCGGTCAGCGCCGCAAGACGCTGCGCAATTCGCTTTCCGGCGGGCTGTTGCCTTTGGGCGGCTCTGACGCAGTCAAGGTGCTGGAGACCAGCGGCATCGATCCGCGCCGCCGGGCCGAAACCCTCTCCGTGCCGGAGTTCGTCGCCCTTACCGATTGTGTTGCCAGGCATTTAGGGCCCGTGCAAAAATAATCACATTTTTGTTTTTACGCGGGCCCCAACGGACCGGTTCAGATCAATCATGCGCAATCAGGCAAAGGATCTTTCAAACAACCCGATGATGGCCTTCTTGCCGTTTTCTTCCAGATAGCGGGTTCCGGTACCGGTAAAATGAACATGGCCGATGACCGGTTCCTGGCTGCAGGCCGTCCAATCGACATTTTTCCAGAGAAACCAGTCATTGCGTTTCTGATCAAACACATAGAGGGGTTTGTTGCATAATTTGGCGAATTCGGCGCCCCATCCGGTACCGCCCTTAACCGTTTTGTCGGCCAGGATCTCTCCGACCACATAGATTTCCTGGCCGCTATTGATCTGGTACCAGATGCTCTGCAGAACTTTTCGAAACGTCTGGGTCTTGGGGTAGGTGCGATTCATCAGTTTTGAAAGATATTCCAGGCTGACGTCCCCATTTTTCAGTTCCTTGTGGTTGAGCACGCGCAAACCGCGTTTGCGCACGATGGCATGCCCCTCAAAGGTAAAGTTAACCTCTTCGATACCAAGGCGCTCCGCGTTGATCCCGAATTGCTCTTCGGCTCCCTTGATGCCGCCGCTGAACAGTATACACTCTTGCTTATTCATGTTGGTTCCTTTCCAAAAACAGGTTGATTTTATGGTTGAATAAAAAGGAGCCCGTACTTACCACAGTCCGTCTGCCGCGCATAGGGGCAATCCGCTGATCCGCCGGCATTTGACCGGTTGATCCACGGACCCGGGGCCCGCCGTCTAACGGCCAACGCACCAACTGGCCAATACCCATCACATATTCTCGGCCACCGAAACCGTCCGATCTCCCAGCATGTTGACGTAACTGCCCATTTCGTTGTCGTACCATCCGTATATGACCGCCTGGGTGACCCGGGGCCGGATGATGGTGCTCTCCATGGATGCCAACAGATTGTTGGGGATGCCCCCGACTTTTTTCAGATCGATGGTCAGCTCCGCGGTTCGGGTGTGGGTTTCGTGCCCCTCGACGATGGCCGCCGCCCGGGGAATGCCCGCAATGTCAACGGAAACATTTTGTTCTTCGGTAAAGTGCAGATAGTCGTTGGGGTCATTTTTGGCCGCATTGGCATAAATGGTGTTGATGG
>JBFFHG010000803.1:0-2743 GCA_041557055.1 Desulfosarcinaceae bacterium | reverse complement strand
TGATTTACGGCCTCCAAACGACCGGCTGAAACCTTGGCCGTGAAAATGGAGGGCAGAAAAGTCACCATCTTCGAAATGGGCGCCATCAGGTAGATGAGCATAATCAAAAAACCGGTTTGCACATCGGCCTTGACAGTATAAAATGAGGAGATAAAGGCAATGCAGCCGACCAGCGCCAAAAACAGGCCGTTGCCCACCATACCGGAACTCATATAACGAATTTTCGCCTGGGTGCTGTTCTGATAGCACGCCTGGCAATTTTCAGAGACATCGTTTTCGTAGAACGCCTTACATCGCCCGAGGTTGAGCCGCAACTCCTTGGCCCCGGCCAGCATGTGATGGGCGTGCCGCAAAAAACAATCCTCGGTCTGGCGGGCTGTCTCAAGTTGACGCCGCGCATTGCGGGATAGCCACAGGTACAGCGTCACGCCAAAAGCCAGGACACCGAGAACCACAAAGAACCCGGCCATGGAGAGCACCGTCAAGTATGCCAGGGCCGACACGATGGTCACCAGGGAGGTGCCCAGCGCCACGATGGCCGGCAACACCCGGCTCAAAGTCGTCATGTCATTGGTCATGTGGGCAAGAATGCGTTCCGAACCGATTTGCTCCAGGCATGCGAACTCGCATGCAATGACTTTTGCGGTCAAAGCAAGCCGCATGTCACGGAGGGATCGCTCGGCAAATTCTATTAAAAACCGTTGGATAAGGTATTGGGTGGCATAGTAGACAATAAACACGATGACAAAAGCAGTCAACAACTGCAGCAAAAGCCGCAGATCGTTGCTGTGAATCACCCGGTTGATAATGTATACCAGGGCCGTATTCGACAGACCGGCCGCAATGCCGACGACGACGACGACAAAAAACTGCAGGCGGGTAAAGGAAAGTAAACGCAATAAACGAATCAAAACACCCTCTGTCTTTCAGCATAGGGCCATGGTCCGGGACGGCCGGTTGAAAACCTTGTCCCGCCCGGAGCTGAGGGTTCGCGCAACCCTTAGGGCTCGCGCAAAAATAAATTCGCAGTTCAGGCGCGCTGATTTGGGTTGGATTTGTTCGATCCAAGAGTGCAAAACCGCAGCAATAGCAAGCTATTTTGAGGATTTTGCAGTCGCAGATCGTGCAAAGACGACCTGAAGCAGTGATGCATAAAATGTGAAGTTATTTTTGCGCGAGCCCCTAACCCCGATTAACAGTTTTAAAACCGCTTCTTGAAGAACTTTCGGATAACGGCGCCCGCCACATCCTGAATTTCAGGGGAGACCTGACGGCCCAGGGGCAGGGCGATATGATTGGATACCAGATGCCGGGTCCGGGGCAGCGCGGGTCCGCCCCGGGCTTCGATGGATTGAACAAAGAGCGCCGATTGGGGATAAATCTGTTCGGCGAAAATCCCTTTGCGCTGAATGGCACGCATCAACGCTTTGGGTTTCGGGCACAGCAGAACAGCATTCCGATAGGATTGGGCCACCCCCTTTTCAGGAGCGAGAAAACGCACGGCATCCACACCGGCGAGGCTTTCCCGGTAACGCTGGAACTGGGCTTCACGGTGCCGGATATTGTCGGAGAGCGATTCCAGACGTGCTTTTAATATGGGCAGGCTGATGGCGGGAAGCCGGGCCGGTATGCGGGCCTGGGGATGGTCGAGAGCCCTTTGCCAGTCCGGGTCGGCCAAACAGCATACGCGGTCATAAAGCTCCTGACTGTTGGTAACAACCATGCCGCCGTCCGCCGGCGCGCCCACCAGTTTGGTATTATGGAAACTGAAGCAGCCGGCATCGCCCCAGGCACCCGCATATTTTCCGTGCTGACGGGCGCCGACCGCCTGGCAGGCATCCTCGACAACCTTAAGGCCAAACCGTTGCGCCACCACCATGATCCGCTCCATGTCCGCCATGGCGCCATACATATGCACAGGCACGACGGCTGCGGTCTTCTCCGTAATCGCAGCGGCCAGGCTATCGCGATCCATCATGCCGGTGGCCGCATCAATGTCGGCAAAGCGCACTGTTGCGCCGGTTTCACAAATGGCTGTAATCGTGCTTACAAAGGTGTTGGCCACGGTGACGACCTCCTGCCCCGGTCCGATATCCAGCGCTTTCAGGGCCAGATAAATGGCCGTGGTGCCGGAATTGACGCCGCGGGCGTGCCGCACGGCGAATCTTTTGGAGAACTCTTTTTCAAAGAGACGCGCGCATCGCAATTGTTCGCCGGGATGGGACAACCGCAGCATGCCGGCGACACCCGCCATGACCGCTTGGGTCTGCGGTTCGGAGAAGCGGCACAATTCGTGGACAGCGATCCTTTTGCCGAACTTTAACGACTTGAGAAAGTGAAATACTTTTCCCATGGGGTCCTTTTTTTTGAAATTTTCATTTGCGACGTGCAATGGGTGCATTTCCCGCTGTTTTGCTTCTGGTGCTCGATGATATCGCCATAGCCCCCTGCGGTTGACAAATCGTCCAACCGCCCGGCAGACAGATTGCACACCGGCGGATACTCTTTGCAGGTGAAAACATTCAGATCGCAATCGATAAACAATGCGCTTTGCGGCGTAAGGCAGCGATCCGTGCGAACCCATCCGGGCCGGGTCGCCGCATGGACCTGCTTGATCTCCCAGCCTTGCGCCCGCAGTGCCTTGGCCCGGGCGCGGCTCACCTCCGACCAACCGGTTTCGCACGTCAGCGGCGGAGGCGGCTTCACGCACGCCTTGCGCCTGGCATCCCACGTTAAGATGCCG